>NZ_JAPDBE010000048.1:0-31500 GCF_027705025.1 Aeromonas sp. D3
GGTGCCGCCCAGGCGGGCGTATCACAAGACCACCCACAGTTTTCACCGTTTCTACCGTCATCCCAACTTGCTCAAGGTGGGGCCTGAGCAGGTCACACCGGTGGCCCCGGAGCAAGTCTGGGTCGCCGACATCACCTATCTGCCAGCCAGGAGCGGGCCACTGTACCTGAGCCTGGTGACGGATGCTTACTCACGCAAGATAGTGGGCCATCACGTGCACGAAGGGATGCACGCAGAGTCGGTGGCGATGGCGTTCAAGAAAGCGCTGAAGCAACGGCGTGGCGGCGGGGAGCTTATCCACCACTCGGACCGCGGCGTGCAGTATTGCTCGGGCCTGTATCAGTCATTGCATGCACGGTACGGGGTGAAATGCTCGATGACCGATGGCTATGACTGTTACCAGAATGCGTTGGCAGAGCGGGTGAACGGAATTTTGAAAGGAGAGTTGTTGTTGCAAAGCCCACAGGACTTGGCGCAAGCGCGGGAGATGGTGCGTGAGGCGGTGGATGTCTACAACGAGGAGCGGCCGCATCATGCGTTGAAATACAGAACCCCCGATGCAGTACATCGGGGGTTCTGAATGGAGAAATGCTAGCCGAAAATGTGTAAACCTATTTCAGGACTAGACACAGCATTCACCGCAGCTCAGTGCCAGATGGTGGAAATTTACCTCTTTTCCGAAACCTTCAAGGAAACACCACCAGACCTATCTGCTCCAGCAAACCCTGTTGCTGCTCTTCATTTATCTGCACGCCGTCCAGGTTGATCCGGCGCAGATCCAGCCCGGGCAGATCGCACTGACGCAGATCACAGCCCTGCAGGTTGAAGCTGGCCCAGTCTATCTGGCCAAACTCGGAGCCACTCAGATCAGATCCCGCCAACGAGGCACCCAGCAGGCTGGCCCCCTGCCAACGGTTGCCACTGAGCTCGCATCGCTCCAGCAGGCAGCCATCGAAGTTGGCGTAGCTGAAGTTGTTGCCCGTAAGATGGGCCTCGCAGAAGTAGCTCTTGACGGTGATCTGGTTGGCGAAGCTGGCGTGGGCGAAATTGATACCCATGGCCTGGCAGTCGCGCACCTCCAGCCCCAGGCACTGGCTGCGGCTGAGATCTGCCAGAGTCAGATCGCAGCGCAGAAAGCTCGCCTCCCGCAGGTCGCAACCCTGCAACTGGCAGCCCAGCTCGCGCTCCCGCTCATAGAAGGTGCAGTCAACGAAGCGGCTCTCGCTCAAGTCCAACCAGGAGAAGTTGCAGTCGACAAAGCGGCAACCATCAAACTGTTCCTCTTCCACATCCTGCTGTTCGAAACGCTTCCCCTCGAAGCACTTGCCCTTGATCATCCGAGTCATCCTCTACTGATGGCGTCATATGCTGACTTTGTTAAACAAAAACGGTAATGTTACGTGTAACATTCCTGCCGGATCCCCAGATGAACGACACCCGCAAACGCCGCCCTACCCTGCAGGATATAGCCGACCTGACCGGGGTCACCAAGATGACCGTCAGCCGCTATCTGCGCGATCCCCACGCCGTGGCCGAGGGCACCCGTGAGCGGATCGCCGCCGCAGTGGAAGAGCTGGGCTATATCCCCAACCGGGCACCTGACATTCTCTCCAACGCCACCAGCAAGGCGATCGGCATACTGATCCCCTCTCTCTCCAACCAGGTGTTTTCCGCCGTGGTACATGGCATCGAGTCGGTGACCCGGCCCGCCGGCTACCAGACACTGCTCGCTCACTACGGCTACAGCCCGGAGCGGGAAGAGGAGCAGGTGGCCTCCCTGCTCTCCTATCACGTGGACGGCCTGATCCTCTCCGACAGCCAGCACACGGAGCGCACCCGCAAGATGATCGCCACCGCCGGCATTCCTGTGGTGGAAACCATGGATCTGCCGCAAGCCCCCATCGACATGGTGGTGGGGATGGATCACAGGGCCGCCGCCCGGGCCATGGTAACAGAGATGCTGCGCCGGGGCCGACGCAAGCTGGTTTACCTGGGGGCGCGGCTCGACGTGCGCACCCAGCTGAGGATGGAGGGTTACTACCAGGCGATGGCCGATTTCGGCCTGACAGGTCAGCACCTGCTGACCGAGCAATCCTCCAGCTTCACCCTGGGTGGTCAACTGCTGGATCAGGCGCTGGTGCGCTATCCCGACCTCGATGGCCTCTTCTGTACCAATGACGACTTGGCGGTTGGCGCCCTGCTGCAGTGTCAGGCCAAGTGGATACCCGTGCCCCAGCAGATCGCCATCGCCGGCAGCAACGCCCTCGACATAGGCCATGCCATGACCCCCAAGCTGGCCAGTATCGTCACACCACGCAAGGAGATAGGCCGTGAGGCGGCGACCATGCTGCTGGCCCGACTCAGCGGCCAGCCACTGTCCGACACCCGCAAGGATATGGGCTTCTCCCTCTATGTCGGGGAGAGCCTGGGCTGACGCTTGCGCGAAGGGAGGGTCAAAGCCTGACGGTACGCACGCGAAGCAGTCTGATCCGAAACGCCAGCCGATTTATCCTCCTGATTCAAAGGCAAAAAAAGAGCAGGTCACCCCAGGTGGCCTGCTTTTTTTTATAAAGAACGCGCGCTTAGCGTTTAACTAGCTCGACCGCTTCGCGAGAGAGGCGGCTCACCTCTTCCCAGTTGCCGCTCTTGACCGCATCGGCCGGCAGCATCCAGGAACCGCCGACGGTGGCGACGCATTTCAGCGCCAGATAGTCGGCCACGTTTTTCGGGCCTATGCCACCGGTGGGGCAGAATTTGATCTGGGGAAGCGGTGCTGCAATGGCAGCCAGCGCCTTGGTGCCGCCGTTCGCTTCGGCCGGGAAGAACTTCAGGTGGTCGTAGCCTGCTTCCAGCGCCTGCATTACCTCGGAGGCGGTGGCAACGCCCGGGATCAGCGGCGCCGTGCTGTTGGCCGCATGAGCCAGCAGCGCCGGTGTCATCCCTGGGGAGATGACGAAGCGGGCACCGGCGGCCACGGCTGCGTCAAACTGCGCGCAGTTGAGCACTGTGCCTGCACCGACCATGGCATCCGGCATCGCCTTGGCGATGAGGGCGATGGCATCGAGCGCCACCGGGGTGCGCAGGGTGATCTCGAATACCGAGATGCCGCCGTCGAGCAGCGCCTTGGCCATCGGCAGGGCCTGCTCCAAGTCGCTTATGACCATGACGGGAACCAGCGGAGAGGCGGCAAACACCTCGGCAGGGGTCACTTTCCAGTTTTGCATAACGCTTCCTTAATCAAAGATGGTGGCGCCACACTCGGCGCTCGATACCGCGCGACGCATCACGCTGAACAGTTCACGGCCCCACCCCTCTTGTTCCAGAGTGAGGTCCATCTCGGCCTGGGTACGGCCACTCAAATCGGTCAGGCAATCGAGGCAACCGTTTACCGCATCCACCCGCAGCAGATCGCCATCCTGCAACAAGCCGATGGCGCCGCCGTGCAGCGCTTCCGGGGTGACATGGATGGCAGCCGGGATCTTGCCGGAGGCGCCGGAGAGACGGCCATCGGTAACCAGCGCCACCTTGTGGCCCGCCTTCTGCAGGTTGCCGAGCACAGGCATCAGCTTGTGCAGCTCAGGCATGCCATTGGCCGCCGGGCCGTTGTGGCGCACCACGATAACGGCATCCTGATTGAGGCTGCCAGCCTTGTAGGCCGCCTCCACAGCGTGCTGGGAGGAGAAAACCCGGGCGGGCGCTTCGATAACGCGATACTCGGGCGCCACGGCGGAGACCTTGACCACGGCGCGGCCCAGATTACCCGCCAGCAGCTTGGTGCCGCCGGTGGTCTGGAATACGGACCCGGTCGGCGACAGCACGCTCCCATCGCTGCTTTCACCCACCGGCTGCCACACCAGCTGGCCATCGACCAGCGCCGGGCGGCTGAGGTAATCCTGCATCTCGCCAAACACAGGGGTGGCATCCATGTGGAGCAGCCCCTCTTGCGCCAGACGGCGCATCAGACCGGGCACGCCGCCCGCCTGTTCGAAGGCATTCACATCGGCCGGGCCGTTCGGGTACATGCGTACCAAGAGCGGCACCACATCGGAGAGATCGCTGATGTCGTCCCAGGTCAGGTGCAGGCCGGCGGCCCGCGCCAGCGCCACCATATGGATGCTGTGGTTGGTGCTGCCGCCGGAGGCGAGCAGGGCCACCAGACCATTGACCAGCGAACGCTCGTCCAGCACCTCGCTCAAGGGGCGGTAGGCAGGAGAGCCAGGGATCATGGCGCTGATGCGACGGGCGGCTTCTTCGGTGAGCGCGTGGCGCAACTCGCTGTGAGGATGGACGAAGGCGGAGCCCGGCAGCATCAGGCCCATGGCCTCGAACACCAGTTGGTTGGTGTTGGCAGTGCCGTAGAAGGTACAGGTGCCCGGCGCATGATAGGCGCCGCACTCCATCTCCAGCAGGGCGTCGCGGCCCAGTTCACCGGCGGCGTACTGCTGGCGCACCTTCACCTTGTCATCATTGCTGATGCCGCTGGCCATGGGGCCGGCCGGCACGAAGGCGGTGGGCAGATGCGCGTGGGAGAGGGCCCCCATGATCTGGCCCGGGGCTATCTTGTCGCAGATGCCGAGCAGCAGAGTGGCGTCGAAGGTGTTGTGGGAGAGTGACAGCGCGGTCGCCTGGGCGATGAGATCGCGGGAAAACAAAGACATGTCCATCCCCGGCTGACCCTGAGTCACGCCGTCGCACATGGCCGGTACGCCACCCGCCACCTGGGCGCTGTGGCCGAGTTCGGCCAGCGCGGCCTTGATGATGTCCGGGTAACCCTGATAGGGCTGATGGGCGCTCAGCATGTCGTTGTACGCAGTGACAATGCCAACGTTGGCGCGGGTCATGTCGAGAATGCGACCCTTCTCGTCACTGCTACAGGCGGCTACGGCGTGGGCCAGGTTGCCGCAGGCCAGGGCGGCGCGGGTCTTGCCCTGTTCGGCCTGACGCTGAATACGGGCCAGGAAAGCCTGGCGACGGGCGACACTGCGCTCACGAATGCGCGCAGTAACCTCGGAAATAACAATGTGTGTCATACGGCTTGCTCCAACGCTGAGACGGCGCGGTCGACCACCTGTTCGAAGGTGCCATCTATATCGATATGGAATACCCCGGCCTCGCCATCCGGACGTTCCAGCGTATCGAACTGACTTTGTACCATGCTTTCCCGCATGAAATGGCCCTTGCGTGCCCGCATCCGTTCGAGGATCAGCGGCTGATCACCGTCCAGAAACAGGAAATGCACTGATTCATTGCCATCGCGGATCTGGTCGCGGTACTGCTTCTTGAGGGCCGAGCAGACGATCACGCCCACTTCGTTCTTCTGTTCCAGGCTGTAAGCCGCATCACGGATCCGCTCCAGCCAGGGGGCACGATCCTCATCGTTGAGGGGGTTGCCACCCGCCATCTTCTGAATATTGGCTCTGGGGTGCAGGTCATCACCATCGATGAACTTGGCACCCAGCGCCTGGGCCACCTTGAGGCCGACACTGGACTTGCCGCTACCACACACACCCATCACGATAATGCTCTTGCCCGCCATTGTTTGACCTCTATCCCATTTTTCAAAAATCGTGCTGCTGATGGGTTCTAACTTAGCACGTTACCGGTAACATGTTACCGGTAACAACAAGAAATGTGAAGTCTGCCACAGACTGAGCGAACTCACAGTCACCTGGGCAATCGACCTTGAGCCCTGGCCATAAATCTAAATAAATCATAAAGATATGGTCTGCTGACGGATCAGCAGGGTGTCGATACTGAACTTGGAACAAGGAACGCACAACAATGTCTGACCTCTCCCTGATCATGACGGCCGCGGGCTCCATAGTGCTGCTGCTCTTTCTGGTGATGAAGGCCCGCCTGCACGCGGTCGTCTCCCTCATTCTGGTCTCCATGGTGGCCGGCCTTGCCGCCGGCATGAACCCGGCGGAGATCGCCACTACCATCCAGAAAGGGATGGGTGGCACCCTGGGCTTCGTCGCCGTAGTGGTGGCACTGGGCGCCATGTTTGGCAAGGTGATGGAAGTCACCGGCGCCCTCGACCGGGTAGCCCATACCCTGCTCGGTACCTTCGGCGTCAAGCGCGCCAACTGGGCCATGTCACTGACTGGCTTCGTCTGCGCTCTGCCGCTCTTCTTCGACGTCGCCGTAGTGCTGCTGATCGGGGTGGCCTTTGCCATTGTCCGCCGTGGCGGTGGCAGCGTGGTGAAGATAGGCATAGCGCTGCTGGCGGGCATCGCCACCTGCCAGGCGTTCCTTATTCCGGCGCCGGGCCCCATTCTGGTGGCGTCCCAGCTGGGGGCCGATTTTGGCTACATGATACTGTTCGGTCTGATCGCAGCCGTGCCAGCCCTGATCCTGGCGGGCCCCCTGTTCGGCGACCTGATCAGCAAGGTGGTGGATGTGCCGCTCCCTGCCGATGCCCAGAGCAGCGCCCATGACGATAGCAAGACTCTCCCCTCCTTCGGACTGGCCATGGGCCTGATCGGTCTGCCGCTGCTGATGATTGGCCTCAAGACCATAGTCGGCCGCTTCGTCGAGGCGGGATCCACCCTGCATAACTGGCTGGAGTTCGTCGGCCACCCCTTCACCGCCATCATGGTCGCCTGTCTGGCCGCCTTCTATCTGCTGGGGGTGCGCCGCGGCATGTCCCGTAACGAGGTGATGAACGTCTGCAACAGCGCCATCCAGCCTGCCGGTGTCATCATACTGGTGACCGGTGCCGGTGGCGTCTTCAAGCAGGTACTGGTGGATTCCGGCGTGGGCGCCGCCCTTGGCAACATGCTGGCGGACTCCGGCCTGCCCATAGTTGCGCTGGCCTTTATCCTGGCGGCCGCGGTGCGGGTCATTCAGGGTTCTGCCACCGTCGCCATGTTGACCGCCTGCGGCCTGCTGCTGCCCATGCTGGAACCGCTCGGTCTGAACGGAGCCCAGCTGGCGGCCGTGACCATCGCCATCGGCGGCGGGGCCATAGTGCTCTCCCACGTCAACGACTCGGGTTTCTGGCTGGCCAACCGCTACCTGGGTCTCTCCGAGAAGCAGACCCTGCAAACCTGGACAGTGATGGAGACCATCATAGGCACCACGGGTGGCGTCATGGCGATGATTATCTACAGCTTCCTTTGAACATAACCGCTGTCAAAAAGGCCTCCGATGTGAGGCCTTTTTCATCTTTATGACGATTCTTTCTTTGGCTAACAGGTTGAGGTTGCTAGAATCGCCTATCCATCGCTCCGAGTGGAACGCTTAACGCAGTGATTTCAGGTTTCTCTATGCATTCATCGGCACATTATCGACAACTGTTGGCTCGTCTGCCCCAGATCGCTGTCGCCGCAGATCAGTTTCAGGTGCTCAACAGCGCCAAGGACTTCAAGAGCCGGATCCTTTCGCTTATCGCCAGCGCGACTCGGCGCATCTATCTGGTGGCGCTCTATCTGCAAGATGACGAGGCGGGACGGGAAATTCTGTCTGCCCTCTACGCCGCCAAACAGCGCAACCCGGCCCTCGACATCAAGTTGTTCGTGGATTTTCACCGTGCCCAGCGCGGCCTGATCGGCAAAGGCAAGCAGGGTGGCAACCACCTGATGTATCAGGAAATGGCCGCCCGCAATGAACACCAGATCGCCATCTACGGCGTGCCGGTCAAGGGACGAGAGCTGCTCGGGGTGCTGCACCTCAAGGGCTTCATCTTCGATGACACCCTGCTCTACTCCGGTGCCAGCCTCAACGATATCTACCTGCATCAGCAGGATCGCTACCGTTTCGACCGTTATCACCAGATCACCAGCCCAGAGCTGACCCGCTGCATGGTCAACTATGTGGACGATCTCTTCCTCAAGAGCGAAGCGGTGCAGCGACTCGATCGCAGCGACATTCCCACCGCCAAGCAACTGAAGGGGCCGATCCGCCGCTTCAAACACAGTCTGCGCCTGGGCCAGTACCGCTTCGAGAGCATGCCGGTCAACAGCCAGGAGATCGCCATCACCCCGATGACGGGGCTGGGCAAGCGGGGCAATCAGCTCAACAAGATGATCCGTACCCTGGTGCGCGCCACCGAGCGGGAGATCTTCATCTGCACCCCCTATTTCAACCCGCCCAAGGAGTTGAACAAGGACATCGAAGCCCTGCTCAAGCGCGGCTGCAAGGTGACCATAGTGGTGGGCGACAAGACGGCCAACGACTTCTTCATCCCGCCGGAAGAGAAGTTCACCACCATAGGTGGCCTGCCTTATCTGTATGAGACCAATCTGCGCAAGTTTGCCGAGCGCAATCAGCATCATATCGATGCTGGCCGTCTCAACCTGATGTTGTGGTGCTGCGAGCGCAACTCCTACCACCTCAAGGGGATCTTCGTGGATGACGAGTGGGCACTGCTCACCGGCAACAACCTGAACCCCCGCGCCTGGGCGCTGGATCTGGAGAACGGCCTGCTGGTGTACGATCGTCGCCATCACCTGCGCGCCCAGTTCAACGGGGAGCGGGAGAACATACTCGCCAACACCAAGCGGATCAGCCACTTCGATCAGATAGAGCAGATCAAGGACTACCCAGAACAGGTACGCAAGCTGCTGGCCCGGATCCACAGGGTCAGGGCCCATATACTGCTCAAGCGCATCATCTGATCCGGGGCACACGCTGCCCGTCCTCACTCGTTGACACCTGTGCAAAGGCCTGCCGTTTTCGGCAGGCCTTTTTGTCAGGATCTGCCATGGTCAGCATCCCGCCCCTGGCCTGGCGCCGGGTGTCACTGCAACGCGGCTTGCACCGAGACGTCAATAACCCCTATCATCTGGACATATTTACAGTGTTTTCGGGCATCTAATTGATGAAATTGGATAAAATCTCCCTCGACAGCCTCAAGGGCGTCGGCAGCAAGATGCAGGAGAAACTCGAGCGACTGGGGCTGGCCACGGTACAGGATTTGCTGTTCCACCTCCCCCTTCGCTACGAGGATCGTACCCAGGTGTGGCCCATCGGCGATCTGCCGCCCGGGCTGCACGGCGCCGTCGAGGGCGAAATCCAGGACTCTCAATTGGTGATGGGGCGCCGCCGCATGCTGGTCTGTCGCATCAGTGACGGCACCGGCACCCTGACCCTTCGCTTCTTCAACTTCACCGCAGCCCAGAAGAACAGCCTGGGGCAGGGCAGGTTGATCCGCTGCTTCGGCGAGGTGCGCCCCGGCAAATACGGGCTCGAGATGGCCCACCCCGAGTACAAGCTGCTCGGTGAAGAACAAGCCGGTCAGACCGAAGAGGCACTCACCCCCGTCTACCCCACCACGGAAGGGCTGCGCCAGCTCACCCTGCGTAGCCTCACCGATCAGGCGCTGGCTCAACTCGACCTGTACGGGGTGGAGGAGCTGCTGCCTGCAGGCCTCTATCCCCAGCAGATCGATCTGGCCGCCGCCCTGCGCCTGCTCCATCGCCCGCCCCCCTCGGTGGCGCTGGCCTTGCTGGAGAGTGGCCAGCACCCGGCCCAGCAACGACTGGTGCTGGAAGAGCTGCTGGCCCATAACCTGTCGGTGCTCAAAGTGCGTGCCCAGGCGCAAACCCAGCTGGCGCGCGCCCTCAAGCCAGCACCTGCCCTGGTCAAGCAATTGCTGGGGGCGCTGCCGTTCAAACCGACCGGTGCCCAGAATCGGGTAGTAGCCGAGATCAACCAGGACCTGCAACGCAGCTACCCCATGATGCGGCTGGTGCAGGGGGACGTGGGCTCCGGCAAGACACTGGTTGCGGCGCTGGCTGCTCTCCAGGCCATCGGCAACGGCTGCCAGGTGGGGCTGATGGCACCGACCGAGTTGCTGGCCGAACAACATGCCATCAACTTCGCCAACTGGCTGGAGCCGCTCGGTATCGGGGTCGGCTGGCTGGCGGGCAAGCAGAAAGGGAAGGCGCGGGAAACCCAGCTCGCCGCCATCGCCGATGGCAGCGTCAAGATGGTGGTGGGCACCCACGCCATCTTTCAGGAGCAGGTGGTGTTCCAGCGCCTCGCCCTGGTCATCATCGATGAACAGCACAGATTCGGGGTGCATCAGCGACTCGCTCTGCGGGAAAAAGGGGAGCGGGAGGGAGTCCATCCCCATCAGCTCATCATGACTGCCACTCCCATACCCCGCACCCTGGCGATGACCGCCTATGCCGATCTCGACACCTCCGTCATCGACGAGCTGCCACCGGGCCGCACCCCCATCACCACGGTGGCGCTGCCGGACAGCCGTCGCCCGGATGTGATCGAGCGGGTCAAGCTGGCCTGTGAAGAGGGCAAACAGACCTACTGGGTCTGTACCCTGATCGAAGAGTCCGAGGTGCTGGAGTGCCAGGCCGCCGAGGATACCGCCGCCGAGCTGCAAAACCAGCTGCCCGGCCTGCATATCGGGCTGGTACACGGCCGGATGAGGCCGGTCGAAAAGCAGCGGGTGATGGAGGAGTTCAAGGCGGGCATACTGCAACTGCTGGTCGCCACCACCGTCATAGAGGTGGGGGTGGATGTACCCAACGCCAGCCTGATGATCATCGAAAACCCGGAGCGGCTCGGGCTGGCCCAGTTGCACCAGCTGCGCGGCCGGGTCGGTCGCGGTTCTGTGGCCTCTCATTGCGTGCTGCTCTATCATGCTCCCTTGTCCAAGACAGCACAGAGCCGACTCGGGGTATTGCGGGAGACCAACGACGGCTTCCTGATCGCCCAGCGCGATCTCGAGCTGCGCGGCCCGGGGGAACTGCTCGGTACCCGCCAGACCGGGCTGGCCGATCTCAAAATTGCCGACCTGGTGCGCGACCAGCCACTCATCCCTCAGGTACAGAAGATGGCGCGCTTCCTGATGGACAGGCATCCCGCCCATGTCGAACCGCTCATCCGGCGCTGGCTGGGTCTGCGGGATCACTACTCCAACGCCTGAGTAGAACAGCACAAGAAAGAACGCACGTGACACTCAGGCTCCCAATAGATGTGTTGCCACAACACTCAGACCCTGGAGGAAAGCACCGATGAATTCCTGGCTTCGCGCCCTGCTCTACACATTTGCCTTCCTGCTGCTGTTTGTCTGGGTCGCGCTCGGTCTGTTCGACGCCGAACGGGCCAGGGGGCCCATCGCCAGCTGGATCAGCCAGCAAACCGGCGTGCCGGTCACCATAGGGCGGCTGGTGTTCAACCCGCTCCATCCCTATACCCTGCTGGCCGAGCAGGTGAGCTATGGCGACGCCATCGCCCTCGACAAGCTCTATCTGGAAATAGAGAGCATCGACTGGCTGAACCGGGATGTGCGCATCGCCCATCTCGACCTCATTCGCCCCGTCATCAAGCTGCCGCTGCCCAACACCTTGCCGACCCTGCCGGTTCACTCCCTCACCATCAGCGACAGCACTATCGATCGCCTCAGTCTGCACAGTGACGAGCTGACCCTGAGCGGCCTCAACGCCACCCTCAACGACTGGCAGCTGCTCAATCCGGTGCGGCCGCCCCAGGCCAACCTGAGCCTCAACATCAATGAGCTGGAAACCCCGGCCTTTGCCCTCTCCCGCCTCAATCTGAAGGGACGACTGGAAGGCCAGGTGCTGAGTACGGATCGGCTGACCGCCAACCTGTTCGATGGCCTGCTGGAAACCGGCATGACCCTGGACTGGCCCGCCCGCAACCTGCGACTGCACAATCTGAAGGCACAAGGCATGCGGGTCGAGTGGGGAGAAATGGGCCAGCCTGAACTGCCCTTGCGCCACATCAGCCTGGACACGGGCCAAGTGCGCGATGTGAGCATCAACGCCATCACCCAGGAGATCTCCCTCAACAACTTCAACGGCCAGCTCACCGCCTTCAGCTGGCAGGCTGGCAGTACGCCGACCGGTTACTTTACGGGTAGCCTCGGCGATCTCGGCCGCGGCCTGTTCCAGCTGGAAGATCTCAAGGGACGAGTCTCTTTCTCGCCACAGCAGATCGATGCCGAGGTGCAGGGCAACGCCTATGAAGGTGAATTCAATCTGGATCTGGCCCTCGATACCCAGCAGCAGAAGCTGACCCTCAAAGACATGACGCTGAGCGGCATGGAGATCAGCCTGCCAGAGGGGTGGTGGCAGGATTGGCAAAGCTGGCGGCCACAACAGATCGATATCCGCAAGCTGACGTTCGACAAACTCAAGGTGCTCTCCTTCGACGATACCCTGCCCCTGTCGCTGACGGGCTGGCAGTTCTATCTAAGCGATCTCTCCCTGCGGGGCGAGCAGCCAACCCCCTTGCTCGGCCGGGCAAAGGTCGAGAGCAAGTGGTTCGAGCTGGTGTGGGACGGCCTCAGTGCCCGCAACGGCGAACTGGATGGTGAGCTGACCCCCAGCTCATGGCAGCTCAACAAGCTGACCAGCTCGCTGCCGGATGAGGGCTCACTCAGCCTGAGCGGCCAGTGGGGCAAGGAGCCAGGCCAAAGCAGCCGCCTGCAAGTGAAGGGGGAGAAGCTGGATCTGGTGCAGTGGAGCAAGATACTGCACTCCCCCATCTCCTTCGCCGGCAAAGCCGATCTGAGTGCCGATCTGCAAGCCGTGCATGGCAAGACAGCAGGAGAGTGGCGCAGTACCCTGCAGGGCAGCTTCGCCCTCGATGCGGTGGATCCCTTCTGGGACAAGGTGAAGATAGATCCCCTGCTGGATGAGTGGTTCAAAGGCGCAACGCCACCTGATCTGACGCCGGAAAGCCTGTGGCAGGCGATGCAGGAAGGAGATACCCCCTTCTACCGCATCAAGTTGCAAGGCAAGGTCGAGCATGGCCAGCTGCAGGTGGAACAGGCTGGTGCCTCCACCATCACTCACCTGCTCGCCCTGCAAGGGGGCATGGATCTGGTCAAGGAGCAGTGGCAGCTGGATCTCGGTGTCCTGAATGGCCAGCGCTGTGCCGAGCTGCTGAGCCACTGGCGCGGCCCGCTTGATGCCCCCGTCTTGAGCTGGGAGTTTCCGGCCAGGCAGGCCTCCTGTGGTTGGGAGGTGGGGGTGCCTTATCCTGCACAGGGGCGCAACAGCCCGCTCTGGCGGCCAGCACCACAGCCCAAAGCACCCGCGTCGACCAGCGTTCAGTAAAACAAACAAGGCCTCATCACGAGGCCTTGTTTGTTTCAGGTAGCTTTTACAGAACGGGGGACTGGCCTCGCCGTTTGACCGGTTGCACCACATACTGGCCGATGAATTCCACCGCCAGCTTGTCGCCGCTGAACAACTTGACCATAAGGCTGAATTTGGCCGACTCCCCCGCCTTGAGCGGAGCCAGCACGGCCGGCATCCCCTCCCTGGCAACCCGCGCCTCGGGCTCCTCGTTGACCGGGCGGTAATACTTGATGTTGCCCTCCGCCAGTACCGTATCCCCCACCAGACCCGCCTCTTTCAGCTGCAACCAGATGAGACCCCAGCCCGCCAGCACGCACTGACTGTAGATGCTGCCGGCAAACATGGTGTCATGCACGTTGAGGTTGGCCGCCAGATTGGCCTTGAGATGAAAAGTCTGGCCGTCATAGTGGGTGATGTGTACCCCCATCTTCTCGCTGATGGGGATGCCTTGCGACCAGCGAGTGGTGAGATCCTGACACCACTCGGGGCGATACTGGATGGTCTGCAAGGGGCTTAAGGATTTGATCATCTGACGATGGGGAATGCGGCCAAAGCTGACCGGCCCTTCCCCCACTTCGAGGAAGCCGCACCTACGATAGAACTCCACCGCTTCCTGACGGGCATTCATCACCAGCCGCTTCACTTTTTCCTGGCAGGCGAGCTGTTCGAGATCTTCCACCATGCGAGCCCCCAATCCCTGGCTACGATACTCGGGGTGCAGCGCCATAAAGCGGATCTGGGCCTCCTCACCACCGATAAACAGTCGACCAACGGCAATGGGAGTACCGTCTGGCGCCAGCATCATGCGATGAATGGCGACGGTATCGTATTCGTCTCGCTCGGAACCAATGGGCAGATTGAAGGGTTTGCGCAGCAGTTCCCAGCGCAGCTGGTAGTAAGCGTCCAGCTCGGCTGCCGTTTGAGGAGTGACTACCCGGTACATAAAGCGATCCTTGAGTTAGCGCCGACGGACAGATTAAAGGGCTTGCGCACCCATGCCTCCCAGCGCAGCTGGTAGTAAGCGTCCAGCTCGGCTGCCGTTTGAGGAGTGACTACCCGGTACATAAAGCGATCCTTGAGTTAGCGCCGACGGACAGATTGGAGGGCTTGCGCACCCATGCCTCCCAGCGCAGCTGGTAGTAAGCGTCAAGCTCGGCTGCCGTCTGAGGAGTGACTACCCGGTACATAAAGCGATCCTTGAGTTAGTGCCGACGGACAGATTGAAGGGCTTGCGCACCCATGCCTCCCAGCGCATCTGGTAGTAAGCCTCCAGCTCGGCTGCCGTCTGGGGAGTGACCACCCGGTACATAGTTCTATCCTTGAGTTACACTGGCCGGAAACCATCTTGCCGTGCAAATTCATGGACTTCAATCTGCAAGCGTACCAAGCCGACCACTTATTGCACCTGAGTGCTAAACCGGAACGACGCCTCTCCATCCAGGAAAATGCCCATCACCGCTGGCTGGAGATCGACGGTGTGGTGCAATCGGCCATGTCCCTTGCCGAACCTGCCGCCCTCTGCCTGCCCCATCAGCAGTGCATCGCAGACCTGCTGCCAGCCACCGCAAGCCGGGTGCTGGAACTGGGATTGGGCGGTGGCGATCTCACCCGTCATCTGGGAGTGCGCTGGCCAGAGGCACGGCACGACTGCGTCGATCTGGATGAAGAGGTACTGACCCTGTTTCAGACCTTCTTCCGCCACCCGGCGGAACCCGTTGACCGGGCGTTGCACCTGCACCACGCCGATGCCCTCGCCTTCCTGCTGGCCCACGACGACACCTATGACTTCGTGCTGCTCGACCTGTTCAGTCAGGATGGCAATCCCCTGCTGCTGTTTCAGGCTCCGCTCTATCAGGCTCTGGCCAAATGCCTCCGCGGTACCCTCATCGTCAACCTGCTGCCACGAACACATCTCGAACTGGCGCAGGCCAGGCGGCTGGCGGAGGAGTGGATTGGCCTCACCAGCGCCCACGGAGTGCCCGGCTATCGCAACGTCATACTGCACGCCACCAATCTGACTCCCTAGCTCCTGTTACGGGATGCCACCGCTGGCCCTGTCTGCACATCCGCAGATGAAGGCCGGTAGCCGGAGCGGGATCCCGGCCATGACGCCTACACCTGCAGCCAGAAGGTGACGGGGCCGTCATTGAGCAGCGCCACCTTCATGTCGGCAGCAAAACGGCCTGTCTCGGTCGGTATGCCGCTGGCCTTTGCCTGCACAACGAAATAGTCGTAGAGCCGCTCGGCGTCGGTCGGATGCGCGCCGCCAGAGAAGCTGGGTCTCATGCCTTTTTTGGTATCCGCCGCCAGGGTGAACTGGGAGACGACCAGCAGACTGCCACCGGCCTGACTCACATTGAGGTTCATTTTGCCCTCTTCATCGGAGAAGATGCGGTAGCCGCTCACCTTGTGCAGCAACTTGTCCGCCCTGGTCTCGTCATCCCCCTGCTCCACCCCGAGCAACACCAGCAAGCCATTGGCAATGGCACCCGTTACTTCGCCTTCCACTGTCACGCTGGCCTCGGAGACCCGCTGGATCAATGCAATCACATCCCTCTCCTCTCAAAACAGAACGACCGCCCTCACAGGGGCAGTCGTCGATGCTACCAAGAAAACGACGGGCAAAGCGATGGCTCAAGCCAACTCCTCGCTCACCGGTTTTTCATATTCGCCGAGACAAGCCGTGGTCTCGGCGCCAAGCAATACCACCAACCAGCTGAGATAAACCCAGACAAACAGGATCGGAATGGTCGCCAGGGCGCCATAGATGGCCTGATAGGAGGGGAAGTTGGTGATGTAGATGGCAAATCCGCGCTTGGCCAGCTCGAACAGGGTCGCCGCCACCAGGGCGCCGATGAAGGCGTGCACCAGTCTCACCTTGCAGTTGGGCACAACCGTATAGACCAGCAGGAAGGTGAGCACCGAGAAGAGGAACGGCAAGCTGCGCAACAACAGATAGCCGATGCCGAACAGACTCTCGGCCCCGAACAGCCGCAGCGAGAAGATATAAGAGGAGATGGCAATACTGCCACCGATAAGCACAGGGCCCAGTGTCAGTATCATCCAGTACATGGCAAACGCCTGCGCCAGCGGCCGGCCCTGGGTCGAGCGCCAGATGTAGTTGAGGTTCTTGTCGATGGCCGAGATCAGCATCAGCGCCACCACTATCAGGGCACCGATACCCACCGCTGTGGTGTTGGTGGCATTCGCCACGAAGCCATCTATGTACTCCTTGAGCATCTCACCCGCAGTCGGCACGAAGTTGTGATAGACGAACTGCTCCATCGCCTGTTTCAGGGTCTGGAACACAGGGAAGGCAGACATCATGCCAAATACCACGGCAATCATGGGGACCAGAGAGAGCAAGGTGACATAGGCCAGATAACCGGCGGTGACGGTCAACCTGTCGTGCTGGAAACGGCTCCAGACAAACTGGGCAAAATGGCCGCCATCGTGGCGTAAAAAGGAGAGAGCATGGCCAAGACGGCCACCAAATTTCTGCTGCATTGTGATTCTCAACGTCTTCATCATGCAGACATTGTGTCAGATAGCATGGTCATTTGACCACCCATGGACCGGATCGGTACGACCAGCCCGAGCATACTGGCTGGTGATCCACCGTCAAATGGGCATAAAAAAAGAGGCCCGCAGGCCTCTCTCTGTCTGTCGATAAACAGATATCAAGCACGACCGGCGCGCTTGCGATCCATTTCAGTCAGCAGCTTCTTGCGCACACGGATGGCCTTGGGAGTGATCTCTACCAACTCATCGTTGTCGATGAATTCGAGAGCCTGTTCCAGGGTCATGCGGATCGGCGGAGTCAGCACCTGGGCTTCGTCGGTACCGGAGGCACGCATGTTGGTCAGCTGCTTGCCCTTCAGGCAGTTTACAGTCAGGTCATTGGAGCGGGAATGAATACCGATCACCTGGCCTTCGTACACTTCGGTAGCGTGACCGATAAACAGACGACCGCGGTCTTGCAGACCGAACAGGGCGAAGGTCAGCGCCTTGCCGGTAGCGTTGGAGATCAGCACGCCATTCTGACGCTCGCCGATGCTGCCACCCTTGTGCGGACCGTAATGGTCGAAGGTGTGGTACAGCAGACCGGTACCAGAAGTCATGGTCAGGAACTCGGTCTGGAAGCCGATCAGGCCACGACTCGGGATCATGAAGTCAAGACGGACACGGCCCTTGCCATCCGGGGTCATGTTGGTCATCTCGCCCTTACGCAGGCCAAGTTGCTCCATCACGGAACCCTGGTGGATCTCTTCCACGTCAACAGTCACGGTTTCAAACGGTTCGTGCAGAACGCCGTCCACGGTGCGCAGGATAACTTCCGGACGGGATACCGCCAGCTCGTAACCTTCGCGACGCATGTTTTCGATCAGGATGGAGAGGTGCAGTTCACCACGACCGGATACGCGGAATTTGTCCGGATCTTCGGTCTCTTCCACACGCAGAGCCACGTTGTGGACCAGCTCCTGGTTCAGACGCTCCATGATGTTGCGGGAGGTCACGAACTTGCCTTCTTTACCGGCGAACGGTGAGGTGTTGACCTGGAAGGTCATGTTCACGGTCGGCTCGTCAACGGAGAGCGGCGGCAGGGCTTGAACAGCACTGTTGTCACAGATGGTGTCGGAGATTTTCAGCTCGCCCAGACCTGTGATGGCGATGATGTCACCCGCTTGCGCGTCGACAACTTCGGTACGGGACAGACCCAGATAGCCAAGCACCTGACCGACTTTGCCGGTACGGGTCTTGCCATCGGCACCGATGACAGTGACTTGCTGGTTGGTCTTGACGCGACCACGGCTGATACGGCCGATGCCGATAACACCCACGTAGGAGTTGTAATCCAGCTGGGAGATCTGCATCTGGAAAGCACCGGCAGGGTCACCCTTCGGCTGCTCGACGTTGTCAACGATCGCCTGGAACAGGGGTTCCATGTTGTCGGATTCAACGCCCTGGTCCATGGTGGCCCAGCCGTTCAGTGCTGAAGCGTAAACAACCTTGAAATCCAGTTGCTCATCGGTCGCACCCAGGTTGTCAAACAGGTCGAATACCTGATCCATAACCCAGTCAGGACGAGCACCCGGACGGTCGATCTTGTTGATGACCACGATCGGCTTCAGACCCTGGGCGAATGCCTTCTGGGTCACGAAACGAGTCTGCGGCATAGGGCCGTCAACAGCATCAACCAGCAGCAGCACTGAGTCGACCATGGACATAACGCGCTCTACTTCACCACCGAAGTCGGCGTGACCCGGGGTATCAACGATGTTGATACGGTAGTCTTTCCAACGGATCGCGGTGTTCTTGGCGAGAATGGTAATACCACGTTCCTTTTCCAGGTCGTTGGAATCCATCAGACGCTCTTGACCATCAGTGGTACGGTCCAAGGTTCCAGACTGCTGCAGCAGCTTATCAACCAGGGTAGTTTTGCCGTGGTCTACGTGCGCAATAATCGCAATATTGCGTAAATTCTCTAACATTCTCGCCTCAATCACCGGGTAAAATTGGGCGCTAATTGTACTCTCGCCTTTGTGATCTGCCTAGCATAATTGCAGTGCATTCACGTATAACAGGGGATCTGGATCATGGACCTTCCGATCAAAGCCTGTTTAGATGGGGGCTGACCGTATACTGCGCACCATTTTAGTGCACCAAAACGATCCACAGTTGCACTACTTTGAGGCGTAACGCGCTGGGACAGCAGGCCTTGGGGCAGGCTTATAGCCGCAAACGCCCTGAAATCAAGCTGTCACAAACTTGGCACGATACTGGCTTATGTGAATGTGATGACGCATTCACCCTAAGAGTTTTAACACCGGAGGTTACTTAGCATGTCAGCCCAGAATGTAATGGCCCTGATCCAGGAACACGAAGTCAAGTTTGTTGACCTGCGCTTTACCGACACCAAGGGTAAAGAGCAGCACGTATCCATCCCTTCCCATCAGATTGACGAAGATTTCTTCGAAGACGGCAAGATGTTCGATGGCTCCTCCATCGGCGGCTGGAAGGGCATCAACGAGTCTGACATGGTGCTGATGCCGGATGCGGCCTCCGCCAAGCTGGACCCGTTCACCGAAGAGACCACCCTGAACATCGTCTGTGACATTCTGGAACCGGCCACCATGCAAGGCTATGACCGCGACCCGCGCTCCATCGCCAAACGTGCCGAAGAGTTCCTGAAGTCCAGCGGCATCGCTGACACTGTACTGTTCGGGCCTGAGCCAGAATTCTTCATGTTCGACAACATCACCTTCTCGAACACCATGGGCCACAGCTTCGTGAAAATCGAATCTGAAGAAGCCGCCTGGAACTCCGGCACCGCCTATGAGCACGGCAACAAGGGCCACCGTCCTTTCGTCAAGGGTGGCTACTTCCCTGTTGCACCGGTTGACTCCTCCCAGGATATCCGCGCCGCCATGTGTCTGGTGCTGGAAGAGATGGGCCAGGTCGTTGAAGCGCACCACCACGAAGTGGCAACCGCCGGTCAGAACGAGATCGCCACCCGTTTCAACACCCTCACCCTGAAAGCGGATGAAGTGCAGGTTCTGAAGTACGTGATCCACAACGTGGCCCACGCTTACAACAAGACTGTCACCTTCATGCCGAAACCCATGTTCGGTGACAACGGCTCCGGCATGCACTGCCACCAGTCCCTGGCCAAGAACGGCGTTAACCTGTTCGCTGGCGACCTGTACGGCGGTCTGTCCGAGATGGCACTGCACTACATCGGCGGTATCATCAAGCACGCCAAGGCCATCAACGCATTCGCCAACCCGACCACCAACTCCTACAAGCGTCTGGTTCCGGGTTATGAAGCACCTGTCATGCTGGCTTACTCCGCCCGCAACCGCTCTGCTTCCATCCGTATCCCGGTCGTACCGAGCCCTAAAGCGCGTCGTATCGAAGTACGTTTCCCGGATCCGGCAGCCAACCCGTACCTGGCTTTTGCAGCTCAGCTGATGGCCGGTCTGGACGGTATCATCAACAAGATCCATCCGGGCGATGCCATGGACAAGAACTTGTATGACCTGCCGCCGGAAGAAGCCGCAGAAGTGCCGACCGTTGCCGGCTCTCTGGACGAAGCACTGGCCGCACTGGACAGCGATCGCGAGTTCCTGACCCGCGGCGGCGTGTTCAGCGATGACTTCATCAATTCCTATCTGGAACTGAAACAGCACGATGTTGACCGTGTGCGCATGACCCCGCACCCGCTGGAGTTTGAACTGTACTACTCCGTTTAATCCGGACCACAGCTCTGAACTTGACTAAACCCGCCAACAGGCGGGTTTTTTCTCTGATAGGATTAAGCAAAATCCCGTCAAGGAGAGATGGATGAAAAACGCATGCCCCCTATGGGTTCTGGGACTTGTGCTGTTGACGAGCACCGCCGCCCAGGCCACCAAGATCTACTCCTGGACAGACAGCAAGGGCGTCGTTCACTACACGGATGCCCCCCCTCCCGGCCAGCAGGCCAAAGAAGTGGATCTGCGTGTTGCCCCTCTCATTGGTGGTGCCCCCCGCTCGGTGCAGGTGGACAACTTCAACAGCCTGACCGGCGTTGATGCCAAGAAAGAGGAGGAAGCCGCCAAGCTGGCAATCGAACTGCTCTCCCCGGAACAGGGCAGCACACTGCGCGACAACACGGGCAATGTGGTGTTCCAGGGGCAGATAAGCCCCAAACCGCCGACCCAGTACGACGTGCGTCTGACCCTGGATGGCAAGGCGGCCCCCATCGTCAGCAACGGCTTGGCTATTCGGGTCGAAAACCTGGATCGCGGCGCACACGAGGCACAACTCGAACTACTCGCCAAAGACGGTACGATCCTTGCTAAATCAAGGGTAGTCACCTTCTACCTGCACCGAGCCAGTATCAATCCGGCACCTAAAGTGACCCCGCTCCCCAACAAGGGGTGATCCTGCGCATCGATACGGGTAGACTAAATGCACCACATTGGTGCATTACTGGTGTATAGCACCGTTTTAGGGAGAAACCTGTGCCAACCCGCCCGGATCAAGCCAAGATACTGCTCGATAACTTGCTGACCGCCGTCATCCTGATGGATGAGCAGCTCTGCATCCAGTTCGTCAACCCGGCGGCCGAACAACTGCTCTCCCTCAGCCAGCGTCGGCTGATCGGGATCGAGCTGCCCCACTTGCTGGAACATATCTCTCTCGATTTGCAGCGCCTCAAGCAATGCCTCACCTCTGGGCAGGGCTTCACCGACAGTGAAGTGACCCTGGTGGTGGAAGGTGAACCCAGACTGGTGGAGATGAGCGTAAGCCCGCTCGCCGACCATGAACAACGGCTGATGGTGGTGGAGCTGCGCAAAATTGATCAGCAGAAGAAGATCAGCCAGGAGCTGCAACAACATGCCCAGCAACAGGCGGCCAAGGAATTGGTGCGCGGGCTGGCCCACGAGATCAAGAACCCGCTGGGCGGCCTGCGCGGCGCGGCTCAGCTGCTGCAAAAAGAGCTGCCTGATCCGGCCTTGCGCGAATACACGGGCATCATCATAGAGCAGGCCGACCGGCTGAGGGTGCTGGTCGATCGCCTGCTCGGTCCCCAGCGTCCGGGTCGCCACCAGATGCACAATGTTCACTCCGTGCTGGAGCAGGTGCGCCGTCTGGTGGAGCTGGAGCTGCCACCCACTGTACGCATAGAGCGGGATTACGATCCCAGTATTCCCGAGTTCGAGATGGAGCCGGATCAGCTGCAGCAAGCCTTTCTCAACATGGTGCGCAACGCCGCCGAGGCCATAGGTGAACAGACAGGGCTGATTCGCATCAAGACCCGCACCGCCTTCCAGATCACCATCCACGGTCAGCGCTACCGGCTGGCGGCCGAGATCAAGATCATCGACAACGGCCCCGGCATTCCCGATGCCATCCGCGATACCCTCTTCTACCCCATGATCACTGGCAAGGAGGGGGGAACCGGACTCGGCCTCTCCATCGCCCAGAACCTGATTGATCAGCACAAGGGGCGCATCGACTGCATCAGCTGGCCTGGCCACACCGAATTCACCATTTTTCTACCGCTTCGCAAATAAGGGAACGTCATGACAGCAAAAGTGTGGATCGTCGATGACGACAGTTCTATCCGCTGGGTACTGGAACGCACCCTCGGCAGTGAAGGCTTCGAGTGCGAGAGTTTTGCCGATGGCGAGGCACTGCTGAGCTCGCTGGAGATACGTTCGCCCGATGTGATCCTCTCCGATATCCGCATGCCCGGCATCGATGGTCTCAGCCTGCTGGAGCAAATCCACCGCCGCCAGGCCGAGCTGCCCATCATCATAATGACGGCCCACTCGGATCTGGACAGCGCGGTCAACGCCTATCAGAGGGGTGCCTTCGAGTACCTGCCAAAGCCGTTCGACATCGACGAGGCGGTCACCCTGGTGCGCCGCGCCGAGAATCACCTGAAAGAACAGCGCACCAAGCGCAAGGCACGCCAGCAGGAGACGGCCACCACACCTGAAATCATCGGCGAAGCGCCTGCCATGCAGGAAGTGTTTCGCGCCATCGGCCGGCTGTCGCGCTCCAGCATCTCAGTGCTGATCAACGGCCAGAGCGGTACCGGCAAGGAGCTGGTCGCCCACGCGCTGCACAAGCACAGCCCGCGCGCCCACAAGAACTTCATCGCCCTCAACATGGCCGCCATCCCCAAAGATCTCATCGAATCCGAGCTGTTCGGTCATGAAAAAGGGGCCTTTACCGGTGCCAACAACATTCGCCACGGTCGCTTCGAGCAGGCCGATGGCGGTACCCTGTTTCTCGATGAAATCGGCGACATGCCGCTGGATGTGCAGACCCGCCTGCTGCGGGTGCTGGCCGATGGCCAGTTCTACCGGGTCGGCGGTCATCAGCCGGTGCAGGTAGATGTGCGGATCATCGCTGCTACCCACCAGAATCTGGAGAAACGGGTGGCTGACGGCGAATTCCGGGAAGATCTGTTCCACCGCCTCAACGTCATCCGCATTCATATTCCGGCCCTCAAGGAGCGCCGCGAGGATATACCCCAGCTGGCCCAGCACTTCCTGCTGCGCGCCGCCAAGGAGCTGAACGTGGAGGCCAAGAGCCTGCACCCTGATACCCAGACCTACATCAGCCGTCTCGCCTGGCCGGGCAACGTGCGCCAGCTGGAGAACGTCTGCCGCTGGCTGACGGTGATGGCCTCGGGCCAGGAGGTGCTGGTAGGGGATCTGCCCGCCGAACTGCTGACCCCCATCACCAACACGGCCGACCCCGGCCAGCCTGCCCTGCCCGGCTGCTGGCAGCAACAGTTGCAGGACTGGGTCGCCAGTAAGCTGGCGCTGGGGGAGACCGATATTCTGGCCGATGCCCTGCCCCAATTTGAGCGGATCATGCTGGAGACGGCACTGGATCACACTCATGGCCATAAACAGGAGGCTGCCCGCCTGCTTGGCTGGGGTCGCAACACCCTGACTCGCAAGCTCAAGGAGCTCGACCTCTCCTGAGCCCTCTGGAAAAACGATTCCCATCACGCCTTGGCAAATCCCTGACCAATAAGACCCCGTTTGATTTCAAACGGGGTATCTTTTTTGAGAGCCCTGCCTAGAATGGCAGGCTTTCAAACCCGACTCGAAGAAGGCGCCATCATGATTGACAGATCTCTCCCCCTGACCGACCTGCACCGCCATCTGGACGGTAATATCCGCGCGCAGACCATCCTCGAGCTGGGCCGTCAGCACAATATCCAGTTGCCAGCCTTTGAGCTGGAAGCACTGCGCCCTCACGTGCAGATCGTCGAGAATGAGCCGAGTCTGGTCGCCTTCCTGAAGAAACTGGACTGGGGCGTGGCCGTACTGGCCGATTACGATGCCTGCCGCCGTGTTGCTTACGAGAACGTGGAGGATCTGCTGCGTGCCGGTATCGACTATGCCGAGCTGCGCTTCAGTCCCGCCTACATGGCCATGACCCACAAACTGCATCCACAAGGTGTGGTGGAAGCCATCATTGACGGCGTTGCAGCTGGCAGCCGCGACTTTGGCATCAAGACCAACCTCATCGGCATCATGAGCCGCACCTTCGGCACCGAACAGTGCCGCAAGGAGCTGGACGCCTGTCTGGCCCATCGCGACAAACTGGTTGCCGTCGATCTGGCCGGTGACGAACTGGGCTTCCCGGGCGAACTGTTCACCGAGCATTTTCGCAAGGTCCGTGATGCGGGCATGCGCGTCACAGTACACGCAGGCGAAGCGGCGGGCCCCGAAAGCATGTGGCAAGCCATTCGCGATCTCGGCGCAGAGCGCATCGGCCACGGCGTCAAGGCGATTGCGGATCCTGCTCTGATGGCCTATCTGGCGGAGCATCGCATCGGCATCGAATCCTGCCTCACCTCCAACATACAGACCACCACGGTCGCGAACCTGACCGAGCACCCAATCCGCCAGTTCCTGGCTGCCGGTGTGCTGGCCTGTCTCAACACCGACGATCCTGCGGTCGAAGGCATAGACCTGCCCCACGAATATGAGGTGGCTGCCCCGGCCGCCGGCATGACCGCCAGCGAGATCCGCACCGCCCAGCAAAACGGCCTGACCCTCGCTTTCCTGAGCGATGGCGAGAAAGCCGAGCTGAGCGCCCGCGCCGCCCGCCGCTAAACCTTGAACCGTTTGCTGACCCGATAAAAAAACCGCCGAGGCGGTTTTTTTATCTTCGGTGCAGGGCTGCCGGTTCAGATCACCCGGGAGAACTGCTGCTGGCGCGCCTTGTTGCGCAGGTAGACATCGAAACACATACAGATATTGCGAATGAGCAGCTGACCGGTGGAGACCACTTCCAGCCCATCTTCGGTCATGCGCACCAGACCGTCGTCGATAAAGGTCTGCAACAGCTTGAGATCATCGGCAAAATACGCCTTGAAGACCAGACCATAAGCCTGCTCGACGGCGGCGAAGTTCAGGCTGAAATCGCAGATGAGACGTTTGATCACCTCGCGGCGGATCAGGTCGTCCTGATTAAGGGAGCACCCCTTCCACTGGGCATGCCCCAGCTCTTCAACCTGGGCGTAGTAAGCTTTGAGCTCTTTTTGGTTCTGGGAATAGGCATCGCCAATCATGCTGATAGAGGAGACCCCCAGCCCCAGCAGATCACAATCCCCCTGGGTGGTGTAGCCCTGGAAGTTGCGGTGCAACTTGCCCTCGCGCTGCGCCACCGCCAGCTCGTCATCAGGTTTGGCGAAGTGATCCATGCCGATGAACTGGTAGCCCTGACCGGTGAGGAAGGCGATGGTGTCTTGCAACATGGCCAGCTTCTCCCGGGGGGCCGGCATGTCTTCCTCTTTCAGCTTGTGCTGGGCGGCAAAGCGGCTCGGCAGATGAGCGTAGTTGAAGATGGAGAGGCGGGCCGGATCCGTCTTGAGCACTTCCTCCAGGGTGTGGTGGAAGCTCTCTCTGTTCTGGTGCGGCAGGCCGTAAATAAGATCGAGATTGGTGGAGCGAAAGCCCAGTGCGCGGGCGCGCTCCAGCATGGCGCGGATGAAGTCGTTATCCTGCTCGCGGTTGACCGCAACCTGGACCGCCTTGTTGAAGTCCTGCACGCCGAGACTGATGCGGTTGAACCCCACCTCTCGCAGCACATCCAGCATGGTGAGTTCGATTTCACGCGGGTCCACCTCTATGCTGATCTCCCCTTCCTCTGCAAACTGGAAGTGTTCGCGCAACATGTCCATCAGGCGGCGGGTCTGGGCTTCGTTCAGATAGGTAGGCGTACCACCACCCCAATGCAGCTGGGTCACCAGCCGATGCTTGAACAGAGGGGCCTGCGCCTTGATCTCCTGTTCGAGGTAGTCGAGGTATTGATCGGCCTTGTGCTGGTGACGTGTGATCACCTTGTTGCAGCCGCAGTAATAGCAGAGCTTGTGACAGAAGGGGATGTGTACGTAAAGCGACAGGTTGCGCGCCGGGTACTGGCCTGCGGCGCGGACCAGGTCCGGATAGCCGAAGCTTTCGTTGAACTCCAGCGCGGTGGGATAGGAGGTGTAGCGCGGGCCGCTGTAGTTATATTTTTCGATCAGGGCCTGATCCCACACAATCTGTTCTGCTTGCACGCTTGCTTCCTCTTTTTTGTTATCCAGGGCTCAGCGGCTTAACTGAAAATCCTTCAGTTGGGCCACATCCTTGAGGATCTGTGCCTCCAGCTCGGCCTCATAGCCACTGCGTTCGAGATCCATCTTCATCACTTCATTGCGCTTGAGGGCACGTCTCGCCTCATGAGTCGGCATCTCTTTCACCTTCTCATAGAGACTGTACAGACCCGGAAATTCGCTGGCAAAAACGCGCCCTTCCTTGATCTGCAAGGCATCCAGCAAATTGGTCAGCCGAATGGCACCTTCGGAATAGTCGCACTGACCATCCCGCACCGCATGGGCGATCACCCGTACGCTGTCGAGAATGCGTTCATTGCGCGCAGCTATGGCCTGCTGCTGCATATCGCGCTGACGCTTGAGACGAGCCAGCAGGGTACCGGCATACACCGCCAGTCCCAGCAAAATCAGGCCGCCCAACGAGGCGGCCAGCATCCATCCATTCATCACTTTTTCTTCGGCTCTGGCTTGGGCTCAGGCTGATAGTCGACCTGAGTGAAACGATCCCACAGCTCCTCTTCGGAGGCGGGCTGGGTCGGCGCCTCATAACTGGCATCGTCGAATGAGCCGTCGTCTTCTTCGTCATCATCGTTGTCTATGATGCCAAGCTCATCCATCAATTCCTGATAACGATCGACACGCTGGTCAACCCAGGCCTGCTCGGTCGCTTCCAGGGTCTCGCCAGCATCGAGGCGATCCAGCAGGTCATTCAGGCGATCATCATTCTCGATGGCCGCCAGCTCCTGCTCCGGCGTCATCACCAGCTTCTTCTCTTTCGCAGGCTTGGGCGCAACTGGCTTGGCACCCTTCTCGTCTACGATCAAGGCGACCGGCTTGCGGGAACCGATACGCGGATCCTTGGCCTGCTTGCCATTATTGTTCTTGCTGGATTGCTCTGCCTGCTGGCGGGAACCCGCCTTCAAGCCCTTACGCTTGGCAGCGCGTTTGCGCTCACGGCCGTCCAGGGCACTGGCATCTGATTCTTTGCGCTTACCGGTAGGCTTGCGATTGGGTTGTTTAGCCGACATGAATGACTGACTCCGACAAATAACTGGATTGAAGCCCGCACCCGGGATGAGAATCATCCGGGGAAGATACAGACACGAGGAACAGTGGATTAGAAACAAGAGTGGGATCCCGCACCAATCCGGCCATTGCTGGCCTCTGAACACCGCAGGATCGGTATCCTCTGGGCATGTTGCTGGTATTTTGACACAGAATGGCTAATCGGGTTAATGACCCAAAAGAAAAAAGGCAGCCGAAGCTGCCTTGATATGTTTATGCGAGTCCCATCCCTGGCTGCAAATCACCCTGTCCGTGGTGATACCTCTGCGCATCATATCTTTGTATGTGGTCATCCTGACCTTAATTGGTCGATCCTGAATGTGCGTGTGCTTGCTTTGACCCATGGGGACGACATCCGGTCATCACTCTGGGGTGGTTGCATCCCGCAGCCCGGCTCTTCCTGAGCAGTCACCATCCTGGTATTTCAATCCTTTGCCTGTCATTTGCGTGGTTCTGTGGCATCCCGCCAAATCGACATCCTGTCTTCACAACATCCCGGTCGTGAATGGCCCTGTGGGCCGCTCCATATATCCACTGTATCAACTTAATAAAGCGGCTCAATCCACCGATAACGTTTTCAAACGGAGATAAACCTATCACTCTTATTTAACATATTGAAATTAATGAATTATTAAACATAATTTGAAAAATGTTTAAGCCTTGGCCAGGCCGATGAATGGGGGATCTCTTACAGCAATGCGAGAAAAACTGGCCGAATGGAGTTAAAGGTCAAAAAGAAACGAGGAGCCAGTGGCTCCTCGTTCATATCAATGGGGTACATCATCAGACATGATCAGTGCAAACCGGCCACATATTTGGAAAGCGCTTCGATGTCCTGATCAGTCAGCTTCTTGGCAACATCCTGCATCATGCCATTCGGATCATTATCACGGGCAGCCGCACGAAAGGCGGTGAGCTGAGCCTTGATATACGCAGGATGTTGGCCGGACAGACTTGGATATTTCGCCTGTTCTATACCTGATCCACGCGGACCATGACAGGCAGTGCAGGCAGCCAGACCACGGCTCATGTCTCCCCCCATATAGAGCGCTTTACCCGCTGCTACAGCATCATCAGGCACCGCTATCGGTGTTACCTTCTGGCTGGAGAAGTAGGCAGCAAGGTCTTCCATGTCCTGTTCAGACAAGGGGAGAGCCATAGGCCCCATGATAGGTGCGACTCGACCAATTTGGCCAGAAGCTGCAGCCTTCAGTTCAACTAATTGCTTTTTGATATATGATGCGTGCTGACCAGCAATCTTGGGATACATATCAACAAGGCTGTTTCCGTCCGGTCCATGACAAGCCGCACACACGGCAGCCTTGGATTGTCCCGCAGCGGCATCGCCCTTGGCTTGTGCCATCCCCGTTACGCCAACCATCAGAGCAAGAGTAATGACTAGGTTCTTCATGGCGTTCCAACTTCTCGTTATTAGGCTTCCAGATCCCATGCCGCTGAAGGCATGTTAAAATAAACGCGTTTAAGCGACGTCATTTTACACGATTTCACAAAAAAGTAACTCTATAACCCTCTATCTCTATGGGGAATTTACGTTGGATACACAAACTCTGAATTTCAATAAGGTGCATTTTGTGACCAGCGCACCCGACATCCGCCACCTGCCAAATGATGGGGGTGTCGAGATTGCGTTTGCCGGCCGTTCCAATGCCGGTAAGTCATCTGCATTGAACACCTTAACGAAACACAAGAACCTGGCTCGCACCAGTAAAACACCGGGTCGCACCCAGTTGATCAACCTGTTTGAACTGGAGCCGGGCAAGCGTCTGGTCGATTTGCCGGGCTATGGTTATGCGCAAGTTCCGCTGGAAATGAAGCTCAAGTGGCAAAAGTCACTGGCAGAGTACCTGCAGCGCCGCGAGTCATTGAAAGGCCTGGTGATCCTGATGGACATCCGCCACCCGCTCAAAGATACCGACATGAACATGCTGGAGTGGAGCTCACACCGTGAATTGCCGGTCATGCTGCTGCTGACCAAGGCTGACAAGCTGAGCCCTGGTCCCCGCAACAATCAGGTCATCAAGGTACGCCAGGCCATTGCCGACCTGGGCCCGCAGATCCAGGTGGAAGCCTTCTCCTCCCTTAACAACATAGGGGTGGAAAAATTGGCCCAGACTCTATCTGGCTGGTACTTGGCGGGTGCTGATGAAATTGCCGATAACGATGAGCAAGAGCAGGTTGAGGAATAATACATTCCTCCATCTTCCTGCTGCTTCTCTCTTGCAATTAGCGGAGCTGACCCTCCGCTGATTGAAAGACTTTCAGTTCAACTGCTTCCTGCCAACGCTCAATCCCCACCGATATGCCCTTCTAGCAATCCTAGTAAAATCATTATCAATCAATAGGATATGAAGTTAATTTCAATTAATAATTAACTTTATATCCTATTGATAACGGTTTCATATTTTTGCTATCAAACGGCAAGCACATCACGCAAGAAGTACCAAAATGAAATTTAATTACAATTCGAGGTATGGAAGGGATAAAGAAGGGATAAAAATGAAGCCAGTACCACTGGTGCAGTACCGGCCTGAAACAATCAGTTCAAAAATTGGGAAGAAGCTAAATCTTGAGAACAAAGACGACTGGTTTTCCTCAAGAAGCCCTTTCATTCTAGCAAACACTTGCCAAAAATAAAGCATTTACTCTAAATTGGGTGCATAAAAAAACACCCCGACGAATACTCATCGGGGCAGCTATTCAGCCACATTCAATTACGTGAAATAAAAGGTCTGAAAGATAGAACATCTTACCTCTGTACCCTACGTCGCTAACTGTATAGCAAAGCAGCAAAAAGTGAAAGTAATTTATGTAATTAAGTTTCACGAAAGAAGACTTGGTAAAAAACACTTACTTTTCATGCAGATAAAAAATCCCCAGTACGAATACCGGGGAGTTATAAAGGTGACTAGCTAGCACTTCCTCAACTATCTAGTTAGTCAGCGGTATTTCTCACAAGTTCCGCCGCTTTGAGAAAAAACTTGGAACACTCAGAGGTAGATGGATCCATCCTCTGCAAACTCTTGTTCTTCAATGAGTTTCTCAGCAATATCTTCAATGTCAAAACGAACGCTCTCGAAAGCACGCAGTATGTCCTCTTCCTTGACGAGGGAGAGTCCGGTCATTTTTTCCAGGCGCCGACGACTGATGTAGCAATTGATCAATGCCCCCATCTGCTGGGCTGGAAAATGTATCCTCTGTTCGTCCGGCTGCCAGGCCGCCAGTTCGGGAAACAGGATGCCTTGATTCATAGAGTCCCCAGATTTCGTTTCAGCTCTCTCAATACCTGTTTAGTTCCTGGGCGGATTCCTCGCCACACGGTGAATGCCTCCGCCGCCTGTTCAACCAGCATACCCAGCCCATCCATGGCCTGACGGGCACCGTACTGTTTGGCCCAGATGATGAAAGGGGTATCCATGGATCCATACATCATGTCGTAGATGGCAATATTCGCGTGGATCAGTGCAGGGGAGAGGGGCGGCAGCTCCCCTTGCAGGCTGGCGGAGGTGGAGTTGATGATGAGATCAAACGTCCCCCCCAGTTGCTCGTAGGTCAGAGCCGTCACCCCCCCCAGATCATGAAACTCGGCCGCCAGCTGCTGCGCTTTTGCGTGCGTTCGGTTGGCAATCACCAGTTCTGTCGGATGCTCGGCCAGCAGCGGAGCCAAAGCACCACGGGCGGCTCCCCCGGCCCCCAGCAGCAAGATCCGGCTTCCGGCCAGAGTCACACCATGAGACTTCAGGTCCGCCACCAGACCAGCACCATCGGTATTGTCTCCCAGCAGTACACCGTCATCGGTCAGCTTGATGGTGTTGACGGCGCCCGCCCGTTTGGCTCGGGGGCTCAAGCTGTCAACCAACGCAAACGCCTGCTCCTTGAACGGTACTGTGACATTGCACCCCTTGCCCCCTTGGGCAAAGAAGGCTAGCAGGGTCGTAGCAAACTCGTCGACGGCAGGTTCAGCCAGACCATACTCCAGCTCTTGCTGAGTTTGTCTGGCAAACAGGGTATGAATGAAGGGGGACTTGCTGTGGCGCACCGGGTGGCCAAAAACCAGATAACGATCCATCAAAGAGTTCCATCAGAGGGCAATATTCCGATTTAACGGGTTTTCGCACTCAGGAACAAGCCGAATATCGGCCAATAAAAAGGCTCTGTCCCAATTGTGTGTTGAAAGGCTAAGCTTGAAGTAGGCCATCACCTTGAGGTCTACCATCATGGATACCC
>NZ_JAPDBE010000049.1:0-28845 GCF_027705025.1 Aeromonas sp. D3
ATGACTCATGATGAACCCTGTTCCATGGCTCCAGATGACAAACATGATCTCATATCAGGGACTTGTTCGCACCTTCCATAGCATCACATCAGATTGTGCCCTCAAGCGACAAGCATCTTCCTGCTCAGGTCTGAGCCAGAACGAAGCCAGTGTTCGACTGGCCAAATACGGCGAAAATCGCTTGCCGCAGACGGCCAGGCGTAGCGACTTCATACGCTTCTTGCTGCATTTCCACAATATTCTCATTTATGTCCTGCTTGCTTGCACTGTGGTGACTGCCGCACTGGAGCACTGGGTTGATACGGGTGTGATTCTGGCCGTCGTCATCGCCAATGCTCTGATCGGCTTCATTCAGGAGGGCAAGTCAGAAAAAGCGATGGATGCCATCCGCCATATGCTGGCACCCAATGCGAATGTCATTCGCGATGGGCAGCGCCTCAGTATTGCAGGCGATCAACTTGTTCCTGGCGATATTGTATTGCTGGAGGCTGGCGACAAGGTGCCTGCCGATCTGCGGCTACTCACAGCGCTCGGATTGTCGGTGCAGGAGGCGATTCTGACCGGTGAATCTGTGCCGGTAGAAAAACACTGTGAACCAGTGGTGGAGAACGCACCGCTCGGTGACCGCTGCTGCATGGTGTTCTCCGGCACCATGGTGACCAGCGGACAAGGTAAAGGTGTCGTCGTCGCGACGGGAGCTAGTACCGAGATAGGACGCATCAGTGGCCTGCTTTCAGGTGTAGACGTGCTCACAACCCCTCTGGTGCAACAGATGGGTGTATTTGCCAAATGGCTCACCATACTGATCCTGCTGATCGCATCGTTGTTGCTCGGATATGGTTACTTTGTCGGACATCAAGACTTTACCAGCATGTTCATAGCGGTGGTGGGGTTGTCAGTTGCCGCCATCCCCGAAGGCTTGCCCGCAGTGCTCACCATCACTCTTGCCGTGGGCGTACAAGCCATGGCGAAGCGCAATGCGATTGTGCGCCACCTGCCAGCGATTGAAACCCTCGGCTCTGTGTCCGTCATCTGCACTGATAAAACCGGCACCCTGACCCGCAACGAAATGATGGTAGCCTCAGTGCTAACCCATCAGCATATGTTCACGCTGGAGGGCGAAGGTTATGCGCCTGAAGGCGCCTTGACACACGAGGAGGCTCGGATTGCACCGTCTGAACATGCCGTATTGGAAGAACTGGCCCGCGCAGCCACACTTTGCAACGATGCCGCCTTACGCGAGCATGAGCAGGTGTGGACAGTAGAAGGTGACCCAATGGAAGGGGCGCTGCTTGCCTTCTCTGGAAAAATGGAGATGGATATTCGCAAGGAGCAGGCAGCCTGGACACGTACTGATGCTATTCCCTTCGATGCCAAACACCGCTTCATGGCAACCCTGAACCATGATCACGAACGCCATGGGTTTATATTCGTCAAAGGTGCGCCAGAGCGGATCCTTGTCATGTGCGCGGATCAGCGCAGTACCAACAACAAGACAGAAGCACTCAATACGGCCTACTGGAACGACAGAGCAGAAGGCATTGCCGCACGCGGACAACGTGTGCTGGCCTTCGCCGTGAAATCGGTCAAACCCGAGCACACTGTATTGGAACACAGCGAGGTTGAAGGCACGCTCACATTGCTGGGCATGGTAGGTATGATTGACCCGCCGCGTACCGAGGCAGTAACGGCCGTGGCAGAATGTCACTGTGCAGGCATTCGGGTGAAGATGATCACCGGCGATCACGCCAAGACAGCGGCGGCCATTGGCAAGCAGGTTGGCCTGCAAAACGCTGACAAGGTACTCACTGGCGCAGACCTTGACAGCATGGATGATGCATCACTACAACAAGCCGTTTTGCACTGCGATATTTTCGCCCGTACCAGCCCTGAGCATAAATTGCGGCTGGTAATGGCTTTGCAATCCCACGGCATGACGGTCGCGATGACGGGAGACGGGGTGAACGATGCCCCTGCCCTGAAGCGTGCCGATGCCGGTATTGCAATGGGAAAAAAGGGCTCGGAAGCCGCCAAGGAAGCCGCCGAATTGGTACTGGCGGATGATAACTTCGCCTCCATTGTCGCCGCAGTGCGCGAAGGGCGAACCGTGTATGACAATATAAAGAAAGTGATCAGCTGGACACTGCCCACCAACGCAGGCGAAGCCATGACCATCATCATAGCGCTGTTGCTTGGTGTCACACTGCCCATCACGCCGATTCAGATTTTGTGGGTCAACCTTATCACGGCGGTCACCCTCGGCATTGCGCTGGCGTTTGAGCCGACCGAAGAAAATACCATGCGTCGCCCACCACGCCCTCGCCATGAGCCTATCTTAAGTGGCGAGCTGGTATGGCACATCGCATTGGTTTCTCTACTTTTTCTCTGCGGTGTGTATGGGATCTATTCATACGCCATGGATAGCGGCTATTCTGTCGAGCTCGCCCGCACACTGGCGGTGAATACACTGGTAGTGATGGAAATCTTCCATATGTTCTTCATCCGCAATATCTATGGCACGTCGCTGACATGGCAAGCGGTGAGAGGAACCAAGACAGGATGGACAACCGTTATCATCATTGTCATTGCACAATTCGCCATCACCTATTTGCCTGTGATGCAGGCCATATTCGCCACAGAGTCAATCCCCTTCTGGGATGGCGTCTTGGTCATTGCCATTGGTGTCGCGCTGTTTACCATTATTGAAACCGAAAAGCAGATTCGTCTGGCATTTAAACGCATGAAGGGAACAGGACAGCCGGTTTAGTCTTTTACAGACAGACCCGCGTGTCATCTATTAACCATACCCTGAACCCGGGTGGTATTGGCTAGTTGCACAATCTGTCAAAAGATAACGTGAAATCCTGGTTATCTTGTTTCCAGCAGATGCTCTTCTACTTGGGATGGTTATCTGAAGCACTCGACGGGGATCTGAATTAACCGCCAGCTCCAGTGGCAGGAGACTATCCGAGTTGACTCAGCCAGAGTGACAAAACGGTTTACCAAGGCAAGGGCACCCCATTCAGATCCAAGAGTTGTCCCGATTGGTTCAAAGATAATCCATTGAGTAGATTAAGCAGTTTGACGGCGACCTCGGCTGGGTTCTGCCACTGTTCTGCTGGCAGCTCCGTCAAGAAGGGAGTGTTCATCGGGGAATCCATCAGCCCGGGAGCCACGGCAATAACGCCAGCTTGCGGGAAACTGCGCGCCCACTCATGGGCAAGGGTCCTGACCCCCATGTTGAGGGCCGCCTTGCTCATGCGGTAGCTGTAACGTTCCCCTTGTTCATTTGCGCCTATGGCTCCCGCCAGATCAGAAATGGCACAGAGCCAGACTCGGCTATCCTCCGCCATCAGGCGGCCAAGCCGGGCAGCCACGGCCAGGGTGGGCCAGGCATTGGCCAGCAGGCTGTCACACAGCCACTTGGGATTGACCTCCTCAACCCGCTTCTCCGGCATGAAGTTGATATCGTGCAACAGGCCTATGGTGTTGATCACCACGCTCGGCAGGGCGACTGTGTCATAGAGGGTGAACAGCGCATCGAAAGAGAGCGGATCCACCTCCTGCAACGGAAAGTAGCAGGCCGGATCCAGCCCTTTTGGCAGTTGCCTGCCCGCCAGTACCAGCTCCTCGCCACGGGCTGACAGCTCCCTGGCCAGCGCCGTGCCCAATCCACCACTGCCCAAGATCAGATAGCCCATCACCCTCTCCCTGGATTGACTGCCTGTTTAGAGGTTATCAGAATAATGACCGCTTGCCGCCAAGGGGGGCGGCAACCCCCATACGGCTTTATGCCTCACCCAGATGTTTGCCAAATTCCCGTGCCAGCGCCAGATCCAGAAAACCATCTGCCTTCTTGTGGCTGCGCAAGAACTGGTAATACGCGAGCAGGGTGACCAGCTGTTTTTCATCTGGCAGGGATTGCTCGGGAACCAGCTCCTGCAACAGGGTGCCGGCGGCGGCCAACGCCTCCCGATCCACCACTTCCGCCTGTCGATAAAGGTAGCCACAACCGGTGGCGAGCCACTCCAGCGAACAGTTGGCTCCCATGGCAATCTGGTTTGCCTTGCCAAGGCCGGGCTCGGCTCCCTTCAGGTACTTGCGTATCAGGGCTTCACTCAAACCCACCTTGCGGGCGAAAGCGCTGACACTGCCCTCCCCGATCAGACTCTGCAACCGCGCGGCAAATCCGTCCATCATAAATCCCGTCAGAACTAAAGTTCGAATGAACAAAAACCACATTATTGCCTTGCCAGGCAGAAGAGACCAAGATGCTGGCAGCATTTATTCCCCAAGGAGTCACCCATGTCTGTATCTCGCCTCGCCCTGCACGCCCAGGGCCCGACCTTCTCTCGCCTTATCATGGGCTACTGGCGTCTGATGGAGTGGCAGCTCTCCCCGGCCGCCCTGCTCGATCTGATGAAGTACCACCTGGACCTGGGGGTGACCACCATAGATCACGCCGATATCTATGGTGGCTACCAGTGCGAAGAGGCATTTGGCAATGCCCTGCGCCTGGAACCCTCCTTGCGTGACCGGATGGAAATCGTCAGCAAGTGTGGCATCGCCCTCACCGCCAAGCCTGAACATGCCCTCAACCACTATAACACCGGCAAGGCGCACATTATCGCCAGTGCCGAGGACTCCCTGCGCAAACTCGCGACCGATCACCTGGATTTGTTGCTGATCCACCGTCCGGACCCCCTGATGGATGCCGATGAGGTGGCCGATGCCTTTATCAGCCTCAAGCAGGCGGGCAAGGTGAAACATCTGGGGGTGTCCAACTTCAGTGCCCGCCAGTTCGAGCTGCTGCAGTCCCGCCTGCCCTTCCCGCTGGTCACCAATCAGCTGGAGATATCGCCCCTGAATCAGAGCACGACGCTGGATGGCACCCTGGATCTCTGTCAGCAACTGCGCATCAAGCCCATGGCCTGGTCCTGCCTGGGTGGCGGACGCCTGTTCGATGGCCAGGAGTATGCGCCGCTGCGCGCCGAGCTCGAGCAGATCCGTCATGAAGTGGGAGCCCAGAACATAGAGCAACTGGTGTACGCCTGGGTAATGATGCTGCCGAGCCAGCCGCTGCCGCTGATTGGCTCAGGCAAGCGGGAGCGGATTGCCGCTGCCGTGGCAGCCGAGTCCATAGCGCTCACTCGCCAGCAGTGGTTCCGCATTCGCAAGACGGCGCTTGGTTACGACGTACCCTGACCCCTGCTTGATGGCCCAATCGCGCGCAAACAAAAACGGCATGGGAAAACCCATGCCGTTTTGCATTAACGAGGCAACTCAACGATGACGCTGGGGGCGACCACGTGGTGCATCTGTCTTCGGTTTGGCTTGGTTGACTGTGATGGTACGGCCACCGATCTCGGTGCCATGCAAACCGGCGATGGCCTTTTCGGCATCGCCATTAACAGGCATTTCAATAAAGCCAAACCCCTTGGACTGACCGGTATCTCGGTCGATGATGATATCGACCTTGTCTACCTGTCCAAATTGGCTGAACACGGTTGTCAGTTCGTCGGCCGTCATCCGGTACGACAGATTACCTACGTAAATCTTCATGCCATCCACTCTCGATTCAAGGTGCCTTCTCTATCCCATCACCAACACAAAGGTAAGGGCACAACCCCCATGCCGGACCTGCCAGGGCGTCATGCCTTGGCACTCCCCGTTCTGCTCACTCAAGTCATTGATCTCTTGGGTGAACAGAACAGGCAAGATCAATTCGAGTCACTGGCAGTATCTGAGCTTTGAGATGGATTGTCGAGAAAATAGTCAGCTCAAACCGGGAGCAGCTCGTTCAGCATACCCTTGATCGCCCGGCGGCTATGCCAGGCTCGTTTAAAGCCAAAGCGGTAGATGCCAGGGGCTACCTCATGGGTCCCTTCGCGGCCCAGCCCCATCAGTGTGGTCGCCGCAGCAAGCTGCGCACCATCGAGCCTAAGGTCCAGACTGAACGCCAGCCACTGACCGTCATGACCTACCTTGTACTCCCGTTCGATGGCCACCAGCGCCGTTTTAGGCAAGGCCAGGGCCTGATCATCGCTGCCGTTGAGCAGATAGAGGTGCTCGTCATCCCAACCCAGTTCGGCCAGCCGCCAGCGTTGCCAACTGCGTGGCAGAGAGACCAGGATCCCTGTGATGCCCCCGAAGCTCACCCCAACCCAGTGGAGCAACCCCATGGCACCCCGTCCATACCACAAGGAGGCAGCCACCACGCCCCAACTCGTCAGCAACAACAGAAAAATGACGCAGCGATAGGGCATTGCCGGCGGCATCAGCAAGCGAACCCCGGGGGTTGCCAGCAAGGATGTAATTCGCATGAAAGGTTCCTGTGACCGTGAAATGGCGCCATTGTGAATAGACCTCACGGGACTGACAAGGGGGTTTTCTTTGTCATCCCCCTATAAAATCAATACCATGGCATCAAGGATACTCAATGGGACTTGTTTCTTGACCAGCTCGCAGCCCTGTGTGCGCTTTTGTGGCGTCAACAAATTCTACGGTGACTTCCAGGCCCTGCATCAGATTGACCTCACCATAGCGCGGGGGGAGAAGTGGGTTATCTGCGGCCCGTCAGGCTCGGGAAAATCCACGCTGATCCGCACCATCAATGGCCTGGAGGGGATAGACAGCGGCCAGCTGTTCCTGTTTGGCGAGCCCGTTACCCCCGCCTACCTGCGTCGCCTGCAAGGGCGAGTCGGCATGGTGTTTCAGCAGTTCAACCTGTTCCCCCATATGACGGTGCTGGAAAACCTGATGGTGGCACCTGTGCATACGCTGGGACTGAGCACGCAAGCAGCCAAAAACCGTGCCCTCGGCCTGCTGGAACGTGTACGCATTCAGGCCCAGGCCGACAAGTACCCCCACCAGCTCTCAGGTGGCCAGCAACAGCGCGTGGCCATCGCCCGCTCCCTCTGCATGCAGCCGGAACTGATGCTGTTTGATGAGCCTACCTCGGCCCTCGATCCCGAGATGATCCGCGAGGTACTGGATGTGATCCGCGAGCTGGCTGACGAGGGAATGACGCTTATCTGCGTCACCCACGAGATGGGGTTCGCCCGCCAGGTGGCGGATCGGGTGCTCTTCATGGATGAGGGCAAGATCATCGAATCCGCCCCGCCGGCCCAGCTGTTCAGCACGCCTGCCCACCCGAGAACCCGTGCCTTTCTCGAGCAGGTGCTCAGCTACCATGGCTGATACCCGACCCACCCGCCTCGCCAGCTGGCTGCTGGCAATCCTGTTGCTGATCCTGCTGCTGGGCTGGGTGCTCTACAGTGGCGCCCATCAGATGGGTTATGAGTGGCAGTGGCAGCGGGTCGGCCCCTTTCTCGGGGAGTGGGAAGATGGCGACTTCTACCCTGGCCCACTGCTCAGCGGCTTGCTGGTCACCCTGCAAGTCGCCTTGCTCAGTCTGGCAGGCACCCTGGTCGTCGGGTGTTCCGTCGTCAGCCTGCGTCTGCTTCCCTCTCGCCTGGGCCCCTGGCTTGCCGTCACCTATCTGGCGCTGGTGCGCACCACTCCCCAGCTGGTGCAACTCTACATCCTCTATTTTCTGCTGGGCCCCATGTTGGGACTGGCCCCGCTCGCCTGCGCCGTGCTGAGTCTCTCCCTCTATCAGGGGGCCTTCACCGCCGAAGTATTGCGAGCAGGAATACAGGCCATCCCCAGCGGACAGTGGGAGGCAGCACGCTCTCTTGGTTTGTCACGGGCCATCACACTGCGCAAAGTGATACTGCCGCAACTGGTTCGTATCGTGCTGCCTCCGCTCACCAACGAGCTGGTGTCCCTCATCAAGCACTCGGCGCTGGTGAGTGTCATCGCCATCTTCGATCTCACCAACGAAGGGCGTACTCTGGTGGCCGATACCTTCCTCACCTTTGAGGTGTGGTTCACCGTGGCCGCCCTCTATTTGCTGTTGACGCTGACACTGTCAGCCTGTTCGCGGGCGCTCGCCCGTCATCTGGATCCGGAACAACAAGGACGCTAACCATGTCACTCTCGTTCAAAACCGCCCTGTCGGGCGCAGCCCTGCTCTTTACCGCTCTCTTTACCCCTGCCCAGGCAGAAGGCGAGGCATCTGCCACCCTGGCGCAGATAGAACAAAGCGGCACCCTGCGGGTTGGCATGTCCACCTTTGCCCCCTGGGCAATGCGCGACAAACAAGGCGTCCTCATCGGCTTCGAAATCGATGTTGCCCGCCGCCTGGCCACCGACAACGGCTGGCAGGTCGAATTCGTCCCCACCGCCTGGGATGGCATCATTCCTTCCCTGCTGGCAAAAAAATATGACGTCATCATAGGTGGCCTCACCATCACACCCGAACGGGAGAAGAGCGTGCGCTTCACTCAGGCCTACTCCCACTCAGGCATCCAGCTGGCCGCCTCAAAGGCGCAGGCCCAGGACAAAAAGACGCTGTCCGACTTCAATCAGCGCGGCGTTATTCTGGCGGTGCGCCGTGGCGCCTCACCGGTGCAGGTCGCCAAGGAGAACTTCCCCAAGGCGACCCTGCGCCAGTTCGATGATGAATCCCAAGTGTTTCAGGAAGTACTGAACGGCCGCGCCCACGGCGCCCTCTCCTCTTCCCCGAAACCGGAACAAGAGACACTGCGCCACCCCAAAGCTCTTTTTATGCCATTTGCCGAACCGCTGTCGCAAGGCAGCGAAGGCTTTGCCCTGCGCAAAGGGGATGACGCCCTGGCCGAGCAGTTCAACGAGTGGATCGCCGCCCGTCAGGCCGACGGCTGGCTCAAGGCCCGTCATGACTACTGGTTCAAGTCGCTGGCATGGGAAGCCCAGGTCGCCAATCCCTGATGCTGATTGCCATCAAACGCGCCACCCGAGCCGTCGGCTGGCTCGATGGGATACTCATGCTGATACTGCTGCTGGCAGGCATGTGGCTTGCCAGCAGATTGCACCTTGGCGTGGCCTACCAATGGCACTGGCAGGCCGCCTTCGAGCTGCTGTTCACGCGCGGCCCCCAGGGTGAGCTGCCCTATTTTTTCAGCGGCTTGCTCACCACCTTGCGCATCGCCCTGCTCGGCATGGTGCTGGCGCTACTGCTGGGCACTGCGCTGGGTCTGGCGGCATTCAGCCGCCGTCCCTGGCTGGTGTTGCCGGCGACCCTGTTCATCCAGTTGATCCGCAATCTGCCGCCGTTGGTGTTTATCTTCATTTTCTACTTCTTTATCGCCAATCAATTACTGCCGGCGAGCGGCCTCTCCCGCTGGCTCGGCACTCTGTCACTTCCCCCCTGGCAAGAGGCGCTGCTGGGCCCGCCCGCCAGATGGGAGAACCTCATCTCTGGTACCCTCTGTGTCGGCATGATCAGCGCCGCCTTCGTCGCCGAGATAGTCCGTGCCGGTCTCGCGGCCGTGCCCAAAGGGCAGTGGGAAGCGGCGCAGAGTCTGGGGCTCTCGCCCCGGGTGCGGCTGCGCCGGGTGATCCTGCCCCAAGCCATGTTGCTGATGCTGCCTCCCCTCACCGGCCAGCTCATCGCACTGGTGAAGGATACCGCTATCGTTTCCCTCATTTCGGTGCAAGAGCTCACCTTCGTCGGCACCGAGATGGCCAACTCCAGCGGGCTGATTTATGAAATCTGGCTACTGGTGGCAGCCGCCTATTTATTGATATGTTTGAGTCTGTTTGTGCTGCTCAGCCGACTCGAAGCAAAACAAGGAGCCCATTGATGCTGACGTCCCTGTTACTGGCCTCTGTACTGCAGGCCGAGGCGATCGGCGGTTATGCCGCCGGTTGCCTCAAAAACGGCATGGCCCTGCCACTGGAGGGACCCGGGTATCAGGTGATCCGCACCAAGCGGTTGCGTTACTACGGTCATCCCGACCTCATCCACTATCTGCAGGGGCTGGCCAACCAGACTCGCATGGCTGGCATGCCGGATCTCTATATCGCCGATCTGGCGATGGCCCGCGGCGGCCCCTTTACCTCGGGCCATCGCAGTCACCAGACGGGCCTGGATGCCGACATCTGGTTTCGCATGGCCAACCGCCCCATCAGCAAGTGGGAGCAGGATGCCCCCAGGGAGTGGGCGCTGATCGACGAGCCCAGCTATCGGGTATTGCCGGGTCGCTTCGGCCCGGAGCAACTGAACCTGTTGCGACTGGCTGCCAGCAAGCCCGAGGTGGCGCGCATCTTTATCAACCCCGTCATCAAGGGCGAGGTGTGCAAACGGGCCGCCGATGAGCCCTGGGTTGCTAAACTGCGCCCCTGGGTCGGCCACTTCAGCCACTTTCATGTGCGGTTGCGCTGCCCCGTCGGCAGCCCGGATTGCGAGCCACAAGCCCCCATTCCCCCCGGCAATGGCTGCGGCGCCGAGCTGGCCTCCTGGCTCAAGGACAAGCCACAGCTACCCAAGGTCTCCGGTATCAACAAAATGCCTATCCTGCCCGCCCGTTGTGGCAACTGACCCCAAGCTGGTATGGTGGGCCCATATCCGCTAGAAATTTCAATGGAGAACAACAAGATGGCCACTTCACTCTGGCGCAGCACCACGCAGAGCCTGTTGACACTGACCCTGCTGCTGGGATTGACCGGCTGCGGCATGAACAATATTCCGACCCTGGATGAGCAGGTCAAGGCGAGCTGGGGCCAGGTCGAGAATCAGTATCAGCGCCGCGCCGATCTCATTCCCAATCTGGTGGCCACCGTCAAGGGCTACGCCAGCCATGAGCAGGAGACCCTCAAAGCGGTCACCGATGCCCGAGCCAGAGTTGGCAGTGTGCAGGTGAGCGATCCGGCCCAGCTCAAGGAGTTTGAAGCGGCCCAGAACCAGCTCTCCAGTGCCCTCTCCCGCCTGATGGTGGTGGTTGAACGCTATCCGGATCTCAAGGCAGATCAGCAGTTCCTCACCCTGCAGGCGCAGCTGGAAGGCACCGAGAACCGCATCTCGGTAGCACGCCGTGACTACATAGAGGCGGTGCGCCAGTTCAATACCGAGATCCGCACCTTCCCCGGCGTCATCTGGTCCAAGCTGCTCTATTCGGATCTCGAAGCCAAACCGAGTTTCAGTGCCAAACCCGGGGCTGAAGAGGCGCCCAAGGTCAGCTTCCAATGAGCAAGCTTGCCCGCTGGTTGCTGCCCTGTCTGTTGCTCTGGACCGCAGTACTGCAAGCCGCTCCCGACTTTCCGGCCCTCAGCGGCCGGGTCGTGGACGAGGCAAACCTGATGTCCCGCAAGCAGGCCCACCAGCTGACCCAGCAACTGGCCGCGTTTGAAAAACGCAGCGGCATCCAGCTGGTAGTGGTGTCCATCGACAGCCTGGATGGCGAGACCATAGAGGAGTACGGCTATCAGCTCGGTCGTCATTGGGGCATAGGCCAGAAGGGAAAGAACAACGGTGTGCTGCTGTTGATTGCTCAAGATGAGCGCAAAGTGCGTATCGAAGTGGGCTATGGGCTGGAGGGTGCCCTGCCCGATGCCATTGCCGCCAACATCATCCAGACCCGGATCCTGCCCGCCTTTAAACGTGGCGACATGGTTGCGGGCGTGGTGGCCGGCAGCCAGAGCATCATGCAGGCACTGGCGGGTGAATATCAGCCAGTGGACACCGCCAAGAAAGAGGACAAGCTGGGTGGTCCCTGGCTGTTCATTCTGATGGTGATTGTGATGATAGTGCTGCATAACCTGCGCGGAGGCGGTGGGGGCGGTGGCAGTGGTCGACGCCGCGCGGCTTTTCTGGCCGGTGGTTTTGGTGCCGGTAGCTTCGGCGGCAGAGGAGGTGGCGGCGGTGGCTTCAGCGGTGGCGGCGGCAGTTTTGGTGGCGGTGGTGCCTCCGGTGGTTGGTAACAGGAATAAAGAGACAGACCATGATTTCTAAACAGTTCTTTCACACCCTGCAGGCCAAGGTTCGCGAGGCGGAGCTGGAAACAGACGCCGAGCTGGTCACAGTACTGGCCCCGGCCAGCGACGGCTATCGCTACATTCCCACCCTGTGGGCAGCCCTGATTGCCATGCTCACCCCCCTGCTGGTGTTCGAACTCGGCTTCTGGCTCGGCTGGTACGAGATACTGCTGGCACAGTGGTCAGTCTGGTTGCTGCTGAGCATACTGTTCCACTGGACTCCCATCAAAATGTACCTGATCCCGAAGAAGGTACGCAGGCACAGAGCCGCCCTGATGGCGCGCCTGCAGTTTGTCGAGCAGGGGCTGCACCGCACCCGTGACAGGCTGGGGGTGCTGATCTTCGTCTCTGTGGCCGAGCACTATGTAGAGATACTGGTGGATGACGGCATCGCCCAGCATATCGACAATGACCAATGGCAGGCGATCATCGATGACTTCACCCGCCGGGTACGCAACAAGGAGGTGGAGCAGGGATTCCTCGAATGCGTGGAGCGCACCAGCGCCATCTTGACCGACGCCTTCCCGGCTACCCGGGATCAAAACGAGCTGCCTGACAGCCTGATCATCCTGGACAAGCCCTGATCGGGTTTAAAATACCGGCATTTTGTTCAAGGGATAGCCGCTCGATAAAGATTATGAAAAATAAGGGGAAAAGTGGTTGACCCAGACAGCCCTTTCCCCTAAATTACGCCCCGTTCCGGCGCAACAGCGCAGCGAACTCAGTGTTGGCCGAGCACGTTAAACTCTGGTCAAAAATTTGGTGTGGTGTCCGAGAGGCTGCCCACCGACGAAGTCGGCAAGAAAGCACGCACAGCGTGCTCCGAAAGCCACTTCAAAGCAGTAAAAATTTGGTGAGGTGTCCGAGTGGCTGAAGGAGCACGCCTGGAAAGTGTGTATACGGCAACGTATCGAGGGTTCGAATCCCTCCCTCACCGCCAAATTTAAAAAACCGACCTCAGGGTCGGTTTTTTGCTTTTGGGCCGGCCTATCCTCTGCTGCCGACTCTCCTTCCTCTACTCTTACCAAGATTGCATGCTGCAGTGTTGGCCGCTCTCCCCTCTGCCCGACCAAATTCCCTTCATTCCCCTCTCGCTGTGTAAACCCGCCACCTTTGCCCATCTCTACGAAACACTGTTTTGCGGGCTTGTTCCAACCGTTGAAAATCATTCTCAAATGGGAAAATTGACCCTTGTAGCAAAAAACGATTTTACCCCCATCGATTAATTATTAATCCCCTGAAATGACATGTAAATCAGTATGAAAGTGCCATAATGCGTAACATTATTGTTAAGTCACGTGATTAATTTGGTTAGGGAAAATCTCTATGTTTGCTGATATTGCTGTTCAACATTGGGCTTTTGCCATTTATGTCATTGCGGCCATCTGCCTCTGTCTGGTGATGATCGGCCTCGCCGCCCTGCTGGGTGGCCGCGCCCACGGCCGTGCCAAAAACAAGCCCTTCGAGTCTGGCGTCGATTCGGTGGGTAACGCCCGCCTGCGCTTCTCCGCCAAGTTCTATCTGGTTGCCATGTTCTTCGTCATCTTCGACGTGGAAGCACTTTACCTGTTTGCCTGGTCTGTTTCCGTTCGGGAAAGCGGCTGGGTCGGCTTCATCGAAGCCGCCATCTTTATCGGCTTGCTGCTGGTAGGACTCCTCTACTTGTGGCGTATCGGCGCCCTCGACTGGGCACCGAAAAAACGCGCCCTGACCGACAAGAAGCCTGACTGACTTACTGATTCTCTCTTTGAGGTTGCACCATGAAGTACACCCTGACCCGGATTGACCCGGATGCGCCCGTTGAGCGCTATCCACAGGAACAGAGCCAGACCGTCGATGACCCGCTGGCACAAGACGCGACGCGCGGCATCATGATGGGGCGTCTTGAGGAGGTGCTGCAAGACACCGTCAACTGGGGTCGCAAAAACTCCCTCTGGCCCTACAACTTCGGCATCTCCTGCTGCTATGTGGAGATGTGTACCGCTTTCACTTCCCCCCATGACGTGGCCCGCTTCGGTGCCGAAGTGATCCGGGCTTCGCCCCGTCAGGCGGATTTCATGGTGATTGCAGGGACCCCCTTCATCAAGATGGCGCCGGTGATCCAGCGACTGTATGAACAGTTGCTCGAGCCCAAGTGGGTCATTTCCATGGGTGCCTGCGCCAACTCGGGCGGCATGTATGACATCTATTCAGTGGTACAGGGGGTAGACAAGTTCCTGCCGGTCGACGTCTATATTCCGGGCTGCCCGCCCCGTCCCGAGGCCTTCCTGCAAGCCTTGATGCTGCTGCAGGATTCCATCGGCAAGGAACGCCGCCCCCTCTCCTGGGTCGTCGGCGATCAGGGGATCTACCGTCCCGACATGCCGGCTGAGAAAGACCGCAAACGGGGCGAGCGGATCAAGGTGACCAACCTGCGCACGCCGGATGAGATCTGACCATGAAACTGACTCGCGATTTTCCCAGCAATGACACCATGGCCCAGTGGCAACCCAGCGATCACCAGGATGCCCAGGTAGTCGGCGAACTGTTTGCCCACTTCGGTGCCGAGCGTTTCACCGTGCAGAGTACCCGTACCGGCGTACCCGTGATCTGGCTCGCCCGCGAACTGCTGCTGGACGTGGTGGGCTTTTTGCGTAAGCTCCCCTCCCCGTTCGTGATGCTGTATGACCTGAGCGGCACCGACGAACGGCTGCGCAGCCATCGTGACGGCCTGCCCCAGAGCGACTTCACCGTCTTCTATCACTTCATCTCCATCGACCGTAACGCCGATGTGATGCTCAAAGTGCCCCTTGCCGAGAGCGACCTGCATCTTCCCACCCTCACAGGCCACTTCCCCAACGCCAACTGGTATGAGCGGGAAGTGTGGGATCTGCTGGGCATAACCTTCGACGGTCATCCCCATCTGACCCGCATCATGATGCCCAAGAGCTGGCAGGGTCACCCGCTGCGCAAGGACTATCCTGCGCGGGCCACCGAGTTCGATCCCTTCATGCTCGATGCCGCCAAGCAGGACATGGAGCAGGAGAACCTGCTGTTCAAGCCGGAAGAGTGGGGCATGGCCCGTGGCAACGAGAACGAGGACTATATGTTCTTGAACCTCGGTCCCAACCACCCCTCCGCCCACGGCGCCTTCCGACTGGTGTTGCAACTCGATGGCGAAGAGATCCGCAACTGCGTGCCCGACATCGGTTATCACCATCGCGGTGCTGAAAAGATGGGTGAGCGCCAGTCCTGGCACAGCTATATCCCCTACACAGACAGGGTCGAGTATCTGGGCGGGGTAATGAACAACCTGCCTTACGTGCTGGCAGTGGAGAAACTGGCCGGCATCAAGGTGCCGAACCGGGTCGACGTGATCCGGGTGATGATGGCGGAGCTGTTCCGCATCCAGAGCCACCTCCTGTTCCTTGGCACCTATATCCAGGACGTGGGGGCCATGACCCCTGTCTTCTTTACCTTCACCGACCGGCAGAAGATCTACACCATCATCGAAGCCATCACGGGTGCCCGCATGCACCCGGCCTGGTTCCGTATCGGTGGCGTGGCCCACGACTTGCCCAAGGGATGGCAGCGACTGGTGCAGGACAATCTGCTGAGCTGGCTGCCCAAGCGTCTGATGGATTATGAAAAAGCCGCCATGCGCAACAGCATTTTGCGCGGGCGCACCATTGGCGTCTCCGCCTATACCACTGAGCAGGCGCTCGCCTGGGGCACGACGGGGGCGGGTCTGCGGGCCACGGGCCTCAACTTTGACGTGCGCAAATGGCGCCCTTATTCGGGCTATGACCAGTTCGACTTCGAAGTGCCGGTGGGCAGCAATGGCGATGCCTATGACAGGGCCACGGTACGCATCGAGGAGATCCGCCAGAGCCTGTCGATCATAGAGCAGTGCATGAAGAACATGCCGGAAGGGCCCTTCAAGGCGGATCACCCCCTCACCACACCGCCCCCCAAGGATCGCACCCTGCAAGACATAGAGACGCTGATCACCCACTTCCTGCAAGTGTCGTGGGGCCCTGTGATGCCGGCCGCCGAGTCGTTCCAGATGATAGAGGCCACCAAGGGGATCAACAGTTATTACCTGACCAGCGATGGCTCCACCATGAGTTACCAGACCCGGATCCGCACACCGAGCTTTGCTCACCTGCAACAGATCCCCTCCGTGATCAAGGGCAGCATGGTGTCGGATCTCATCGTCTATCTGGGCAGTATCGATTTCGTTATGTCGGATGTGGACCGTTAAGTGATCCCGCCTCCCGGCCATGGCCGGGAATCGGGATCGCCGGACGAGCAGTAAAAGGACAAGCCACCAAAGGTCAAGTCATGAGCCAGCAATGTCAGTGTCACAATAATCAGACCCCACAGGGGCAAGGGGCATGCAGCAGCAAGCAGGACGACTTCGTTCTGAGCCAGGCTGAACGCGATGCCATCGAACACGAGAAACACCACTACGAAGATCCCCGCGCCGCCAGCATCGAAGCGCTCAAGATCGTGCAGCAGGCCAGGGGCTGGGTACCGGACGGTGCCATTTATGCCATCGCCACCGAGCTCGGCATTCCCGCCAGCGACGTGGAAGGGGTCGCCACTTTCTACAGTCAGATCTTCCGTCAGCCGGTAGGCCGCCACATCATCCGCGTCTGTGACAGCATGGTCTGTTACATCAACGGCCACGAAGGGCTGCTGGCCGGCCTCAAGGAAGTGATGGATCTGGCCCCTGGCCAGACCAGCGCCGATGGCCGCTTCACCCTGCTGCCCGTCTGCTGCCTCGGCAACTGCGACAAGGGCCCGGCCCTGATGATCGATGACGACACCTATGGTGGGCTCGATGCCGCCACACTGATCAAGACACTGGAGGCTTATCCATGAGTCTTCCAACCAACAAGATCCTCGCCTCTCTCGGCACCGCCAACCGCACGCCCCGGGCCCCCGAGACTCATCCGCTCACCTGGCGACTGCGTGACGATGGTCAGCCGGTCTGGCTGGACGAATACCGGAGCAAGCAGGGTTATGAGGCTGCCCGCAAGGCGCTGGGCCAGATGAGCCCGGATGAGATAGTCGGCACCGTCAAGGATGCCGGTCTCAAGGGTCGTGGCGGCGCCGGCTTCCCCACAGGGGTGAAGTGGGGGCTGATGCCCAAAGACGAGAGCATGAACATACGTTACCTGCTCTGCAATGCCGACGAGATGGAACCCAATACCTGGAAAGATCGCCTGTTGATGGAGCAACTGCCCCATCTGCTGATCGAGGGCATGATCATCTCCGCCAAGGCGCTCAAGGCCTATCGCGGCTATATCTTCCTGCGCGGTGAATACGTGGATGCCGCCATCCATCTGCGCCGTGCGGTGATCGAGGCCAAGGCCGCCGGCCTGCTCGGCAAGAACATTCTGGGATCCGGCTTTGATTTCGAGCTGTTCGTCCACACCGGCGCCGGTCGTTACATCTGTGGCGAAGAGACGGCGCTGATCAACTCACTGGAAGGGCGGCGCGCCAATCCGCGCGCCAAGCCCCCCTTCCCCGCCGTCTCCGGCGTCTGGGGTAAACCCACCTGCGTCAACAACGTCGAAACCCTGTGCAACGTGCCCGCCATCATAGGCAACGGCGTGGCCTGGTATCAGGGGCTGGCGCTGCCGGGTTCTGAAGATCACGGCACCAAGCTGATGGGGTTCTCCGGCAAGGTGAACAACCCCGGGGTCTGGGAGCTGCCCTTTGGCATCACGGCCCGCGAGCTGTTTGAGCACTACGCCGGTGGCATGAAACCAGGCTACCGCCTCAAGGCGTGGCAACCGGGCGGGGCTGGCACCGGCTTCCTGCTGCCAGAGCACCTGGATGCCCAGATGTATACCGCCGGTATCGGCAAGGTCGGCACCCGCATGGGGACGGGTCTGGCCATGGCGGTCGATGACAGCGTCAGCATGGTAGGGCTCTTGCGCAACATGGAAGAGTTCTTCGCTCGCGAATCATGCGGTTGGTGCACCCCGTGCCGTGATGGCCTGCCCTGGAGCGTCAAGCTGCTGCGGGCGCTGGAGCGTGGCGAGGGACAGCAAGGGGATCTGGCGACCCTGGAGCAGCTTTGCAATTTCCTTGGGCCGGGCAAAACCTTCTGTGCCCACGCGCCCGGCGCCGTCGAGCCCCTTGCCAGCGCACTCAAGTATTTCAGATCCGAATTCGAGGCCGGTATCAAGGGGCCAAGCGACCATCACTCGCTGCTCAAAGGGATCCAGCCCAATCTGCTGGGCGAACGCTGGTAAGCACCAAGGCGCATCGGGCAATAGCCGATTTCACCATAGGTTTCAGGAACGTTGTATGGCGACCATTTTTGTAGACGGTAAAGAGTACGAGGTAGACGGGGCAGACAACCTGCTGCAGGCCTGTCTGTCGCTGGGTCTGGACGTCCCCTATTTTTGCTGGCATCCGGCGCTGGGTAGCGTGGGTGCCTGCCGCCAGTGTGCGGTCAAGCAGTATCAGAATGCCGACGACAAGCGCGGCCGGCTGGTCATGTCCTGCATGACCCCCTCTACCGATGGCACCTATATCTCCATCGAAGACGAAGAGGCGAAAGAGTTTCGCAAATGTGTGGTGGAGTGGCAGATGACCAACCACCCCCACGACTGCCCTGTCTGTGAAGAGGGCGGAGCCTGCCACCTGCAGGACATGACGGTGATGACAGGCCACAACAGCCGTCGCTACCGCTTTACCAAGCGTACCCACCAGAATCAGGAACTGGGGCCCTTCATCAATCACGAGATGAACCGCTGCATCGCCTGTTATCGCTGCGTGCGTTACTACAAGGATTACGCCGGGGGCGAGGATCTGGGGGTCTATGGCGCCCACGACAACGTCTATTTCGGCCGGGTCGAAGATGGCACCCTGAAGAGCGAATTCTCCGGCAACCTGGTGGAGGTCTGCCCCACCGGCGTTTTCACCGACAAGACCCACTCAGAGCGTTACAACCGCAAGTGGGACATGCAGTTTGCCCCCAGCGTCTGCCAGCAGTGCTCGGTGGGCTGCAACATCAGCCCGGGTGAGCGTTATGGCGAGCTGCGCCGCATAGAAAACCGCTTCCATGGCGGCATCAATCACTACTTCCTGTGCGATCGTGGCCGCTTTGGCTATGGCTACGTCAATCTGGCTGACCGTCCCCGTCAACCGCTGCTTCGGGTAGACAAAGAGCCGCGCGATGGCAACGACCCGCTGGCCATCACTGTGGATGGCGCCCTCAACCGCGCCGCCGATGCCCTGCGCACCGCCAGCGCCGTCATCGGCATCGGCTCACCGCGCGCGTCGCTGGAGAGCAACTTCGCCCTGCGCGAACTGGTCGGGGCCGACAACTTCTATTGCGGCGTTGAGCAAAGCGAGTGGGCGTGTCTGCAAAAGATGCTGCACATACTGCAGCACAGCGGTATTCGCACGCCGAGCCTGCGGGACATGGAAGAAGCCGACGCCATTCTGGTGCTCGGTGAAGATGTCACCATGAGCGCCGCCCGTATCGCCCTGGCGCTGCGCCAATCGGTCAAGGGCAAGGCCCGTGACATCGCCCGCAAAATGAAGGTGGACTTGTGGCAGGTCGCCGCTGTGCAGACCCTGGGCCAGAATGAGCGCTATCCGCTGCTCATCACCAGCCAGGACAGCACCCGCCTCGACGACGTGGCGGCAGAAAAACTGCACGCGCCCCATGCGGATCAAGCCCGCCTCGGCTTTGCCATCGCCCATCTGCTCGACAGCTCGGCGCCAGCACTGTCCGATCTCGGCCAAGAGCAGCAGGCGCAAGCCGCTCGCTGGGCCGACCTGCTTGGCAATGCCAAAAAGGCGCTCATCATCGCAGGCTCGGGCGCCCGCACCCCGGCATTGATCGACGCGGCCAGCAACATCGCCCGCGCCCTCAAAGGCCGCGGTCAGGACGTCAGTCTGGCACTGGTGGCACAAGAGGCCAACAGCCTGGGGCTGGCCATGCTGGCCGGCAACGCCGCCCCGCTGGAAGCCGCACTCACCCGCATCGAGGCCCAGGATAATCTGGCGCTGGTGACCCTGGAGAACGATCTCTACCGCCGTGCCCCGCGCAATCGGGTCGATGCCGCCTTCAATCGTCTGCAACACCTGCTGGTCATCGATCATCAGGCTACCCAGACCGCTCAAAAAGCCGATCTGGTGCTCCCTGCCGCCAGCTTTGCCGAAGCCGATGGCACCCTGGTCAATATGGAGGGGCGTGCCCAGCGCTTCTTCCAGGTCTATGCCCCCGCCTTCTACAACGCCGACATTCAGGTGCGTGAAGGGTGGCGCTGGCTGGCCGCGCTGCAAGGCGCCCTCCTGCGCCAACCGCTGCGCTGGCAGACCTATGAGCAGATAAGCCATGACTGCGCCACCAGCCATCCGCTGCTGGCCACCATGCAGGAAGCGGCCCCCAACGCCGGATTGCGGATCCGTGGCATGAAGCTGGCCCGTGAACCGCACCGCTACAGCGGCCGCACCTCCATGCTGGCGGATCAGAACGTCAGCGAACCCAGAGTGGCACAAGACCCGGATTCCCCCTTCAGCTTCTCCATGGAAGGCTATGCAGGTGCACGTCAGCCGATGCAGCAGGTGCCGTTCGCCTGGGCGCCGGGGTGGAACTCTCCCTCTGCCTGGAACAAGTTCCAGAGCGAGGTAGGTGGCAACCTTAGGGCCGGCGATCCCGGTCGCCGTCTGCTGGAGCCGGGCGACGACACCCTGGATTGGTTCGATACCATTCCTGCCCCCTTCACCGCCCAGGAAGCCCTGCAGGTGGTCAACTATGACCAGCTGTTTGGTGGCGAGGAGCTCTCCGCCAGAAGCCCCGTCATACAGGCGCGCATGAACGAACCCGAGCTGGTGCTGAACCCGGCCGATGCGGATCGCCTTACCCTCAAGGCGGGCAACCAGGTGAGCTTCTCCTGGGGTGGCAACCACTGGCGTCTGAAGCTGCGACTGAGCCATGCCCTGGCGCAGGGCCTGCTGGGACTGCCCCTTGGAGTGAACGGTCTGCCGACCGCACTGCAACAGGCCTATATCAACAACCTGCAGGAGGCCATCGCATGAGTGATTCCCTGATCGACCTGTTGCTGGAGGTTGGCAAGGCATTGATAGTGCTGGTGGGGATAGTGGGGGCTGGCGCCTTCATGAGCTTCATCGAACGCCGCCTGCTGGCCCTGTGGCAGGACAGATACGGCCCCAATCGGGTGGGCCCGTTCGGTCTGCTGCAACTGGCAGCCGACATGATCAAGATGTTCTTCAAGGAAGACTGGATCCCGCCGTTCGCCGATCGCCGGATCTTTATCCTGGCTCCCATCATCGCCTTCACCGCCTTTATTCTGGCGTTTGCCGTGGTGCCGCTCACCCCAACCTGGGGCGTGGCGGATCTCAACGTGGGGCTGCTCTACATCCTGGCTATCGCGGGGCTCGCTGTCTATGCCGTGCTGTTCGCCGGCTGGTCGAGCAACAACAAGTACTCATTGCTCGGCAGCCTGCGCGCCTCTGCCCAGACCCTCTCCTATGAAGTGTTCCTGGGGCTCTCCCTGATGGGGATAGTGATCCAGACCGGCAGCTTCAACCTGAGAGACATAGTCGAGGCCCAGGCCGGCTTGTGGAACGTGGTGCCCCAGATACTGGGCTTCATTACCTTCCTGTTTGCCGGCGTCGCCGTCACCCACCGTCACCCGTTTGACCAGCCGGAGGCCGAGCAGGAGCTCGCCGACGGTTATCACATCGAGTACGCGGGCATGAAATGGGGTCTCTTCTTCGTGGGCGAATACATCGGCATAGTGCTGATCTCCTCCCTCATAGTGACCCTGTTCTTCGGTGGCTGGCATGGCCCCTGGCTACCCCCTTTCATCTGGTTTGCCCTGAAGACCGCCTGTTTCATGGTGTTCTTCATCCTGCTGCGGGCTTCCTTGCCAAGACCGCGCTTTGACCAGGTGATGTCGTTTGGCTGGAAAGTCTGCTTGCCGCTGACCCTTGTCAATATGCTGATCACCGGCGCTGTGGTGCTGATAAATGTGCAGTGAGGCACGACTATGAAAATCATTAACATCATAAAGGGTGTCGGCACCCAGTTACGTAGCCTGGGCATGGTGTTCTCCCATGCCTGGCGTCCCCGCGAGACCCTGAGCTATCCGGAGGAATCCGTCTATAGCACGCCCCGCTACCGTGGTCGTATCGTACTGACCCGTGATCCGGACGGTGACGAGCGCTGCGTGGCGTGCAACCTGTGCGCCGTGGCCTGCCCGGTCGGTTGCATCTCGCTGCAAAAAGCCGAACGCGACGATGGCCGCTGGTATCCCGAGTTCTTTCGCATCAACTTCTCCCGCTGCATCTTCTGCGGTTTGTGCGAAGAAGCCTGCCCCACTACCGCCATCCAGCTGACGCCGGATTTCGAAATGGGGGAATACCGCCGCCAGGATCTGGTGTACGAGAAAGAAGATCTGCTGATCAGCGGGCCCGGCAAATACCCGGACTACAACTTCTATCGCATGAGCGGGATGGCCATCGACGGCAAGCCGAAAGGGGATGCCGAGCACGAAGCCAAACCCATCGATGTCAAAAGCCTGCTGCCCTGAGGAGTCAATCATGGAACTGGCATTTTATGCCGCGGCCCTGGTCGCCGTTTACAGCACGCTGCGGGTGATCAGCACCAGCAATCCCATGCATGCGCTGCTCAATCTCATCATTTCGATCATCGCCGTGGCCATGATCTTCTTCTGCCTGGGGGCCTCTTTCGCGGGCGCCCTGCAGGTGATCGTCTATGCGGGCGCCATCATGGTGCTGTTCGTGTTCGTGGTGATGATGCTGAACCTGGGGTCGGCCCAGGCCCAGGAGAAGAAGTGGCTCACCCCCATGACCTGGGGCGGCCCCGCCCTGCTCTCTCTCATCCTGCTCGGCTTTCTGGCCTACGGCATCCTGGGCGTGACCGGTGGTCAGCTTGGTCTGAGTGACGTCAGTGCGAAAGAGGTGGGCATAGCCCTGTTCGGCCCCTATGTGCTGGCGGTGGAACTGGCCTCCATCCTGCTGCTGGCGGGTCTGGTGACCGCCTACCATCTGGGTCGTGAAGACAAGAGCGGCGAGGTGCTTTCTGTCCCCCGCGCCTCATCCCGCTCGTCACAAGAAGGAGGTCCGCTATGAATGGCATTCCAATGGAACACGGCCTTCTGCTGGCTGCGATCCTGTTCTGCATCGGGTTATGCGGTCTGCTGATCCGCCGTAACTTGCTGTTTATTCTCATGAGTATCGAGATCATGATGAATGCCTCGGCGCTGGCGTTTGTGGTGGCAGGCAGCCGCTGGGCCCAGGCCGATGGCCAGATCATGTACATACTGGTGATTTCTCTGGCGGCAGCGGAGGCCAGTATCGGCCTCGCCCTGTTACTGCTGCTCTATCGTCGTTACCACACCCTCAACGTGGACACTGTGAGCGAGATGCGCGGATGAGCCTCTTATACCTGACGTTTCTATTTCCGCTGCTGGGATGGCTGGTGCTGGCCTTCTCCATCGGCCGTTTCGGCGAGCGCACCTCGGCCCTGATCGGGGTTGGCAGCATAGGGTTGTCGGCCCTCACCACCCTGTGGGTCGGCGTCGATTTCCTCACTGCCATGCCGGTCGGCGGCGTCTATACCCAGACCCTGTGGCAATGGATGGCGGTGGGCAACTTCAGTCCCAGCTTCCGCCTCGCACTGGACGGCCTGTCGCTGACCATGCTGGGGGTAGTGACAGGGGTAGGTTTCTTCATCCACCTGTTCGCCTCCTGGTACATGCGCGGGGAAGAGGGCTATTCCCGCTTCTTTACCTATACCAACCTCTTCATCGCCAGCATGGTGTTTCTGGTGCTGGCCGATGACCTGCTGTTTGTCTACCTCGGTTGGGAAGGGGTGGGGCTGTGCAGCTACCTGTTGATCGGCTTTTACTACCGCAACCCGGCCAACGGGGCTGCAGCCCTCAAAGCCTTTGTGGTGACCCGGGTTGGCGACGTCTTCCTCGCCATCGGCCTCTTCATCCTTTACCGGGAGCTGGGCACCCTCAACATCCACGAGCTGCTGGTGCGCGCCCCCGTCATGTTTGCCGAGGGCTCCCCTGCCCTCTCCCTGGCCTGCCTGATGTTGCTGGGCGGTGCGGTCGGCAAATCTGCCCAGCTGCCGCTGCAAACCTGGCTGGCGGATGCCATGGCGGGCCCGACCCCGGTCTCGGCCCTCATCCACGCCGCCACCATGGTGACCGCCGGTGTCTACCTGATTGCCCGCACCCACGGCCTCTTCCTGCTGGCCCCCGAGATCCTGCATCTGGTGGCGCTGGTCGGTGCCATTACTCTGGTGCTGGCCGGTTTCGCAGCCCTGGTGCAGACCGACATCAAGCGGATCCTCGCCTACTCCACCATGAGCCAGATTGGTTACATGTTTCTGGCCCTCGGGGTCGGAGCCTGGGAAGGGGCCATTTTCCATCTGATGACCCACGCCTTCTTCAAGGCGCTCTTGTTCCTCTCCGCCGGTGCCGTCATCGTTGCCTGTCACCATGAGCAGAACATCTTCAAGATGGGGGGCCTGCGCAAAAGCTTGCCGCTGGTCTATGCCTGCTTCCTGGTGGGGGGCTCGGCGTTGGCTGCATTGCCGCTGGTGACCGCCGGTTTCTACAGTAAAGACGCCATCCTGTGGCAGGTGCAGGCATCCGGCCAGACCACCCTGTTGTGGGCGGGTCTGGTGGGCGCCTTCCTGACCTCGCTCTATACCTTCCGCCTCATTTTCATCGCCTTCCACGGCAAGGTGCAGACGCAAGCCCATGCCGGTCACGGTCTGGCCCACCGGCTACCGCTGCTGGTGTTGCTGGTGCTCTCCACAGGTATTGGGGCCCTGATAGTGCCGCCACTGGCCGGGGTACTGCCAGCCGGGCCGGGCGACAATATCGAAGCGGGTCGCCATACCCTGGAGATCGTCTCAGGCATTGTTGCCATCGCAGGCATTGCCCTGGCGGCCTTCCTGTTCCTCGGCGAACGACGCCTGGCAAACAAGATTGCATCCAGCGCGCCGGGCCGTCTGCTCAGCACCCTCTGGTTCAATGCCTGGGGCTTTGACTGGTTGTATGAACGGCTGTGGGTCAAACCCTATCTGCTGGGGACCCGACTGCTTGGCAAGGATCCGCTGGACTGGATGATGAACCTACCCGCCTGGCTGGCACAGCGCGGCCACCAGCTGTTGGTCTGGACCGTTTCCGGCAAGTTGCGCTGGTATGCCGCCTCCATGGGGATGGGTGCCACCCTGATCCTGGCTCTGTTGCTGCTTGGCTGACCCCATGCGGCCCCTGAACGCGGACTAGTACCATTACTCGCACATAAACGAGAGCTGATATCGTGACCTTACTCTGGATCTTGTTAATTCCTTTCATCGGCGGTCTGCTCTGTTGGCAGATGGAGCGCCTTGGTGAGCAATTCGTACGCTGGGTTGCCCTGTTGTCGATGAGCGCCTGCCTGTTGCTCTCCTGCGCCATCTGGTGGAGCGGTGACTTCACCCTGATCAACCAGACCGGCGTGCCCGTCTGGGCCGCCGAGCTGCAACTGCCCTGGATCCCCCGCTTTGGCATCTCCTTGCATCTGGCGGTGGATGGCCTCTCCCTGTTGATGGTGATGCTCACCTGCTTTATCGGGGTGCTGGCCATCCTCTGTTCCTGGAAGGAGATAGTGCAGCGCATCGGCTTCTTCCACCTCAACCTGCTCTGGATCCTGGGGGGAGTGCTCGGTGTCTTCATGGCCGTGGACCTGTTCCTGTTCTTCTTCTTCTGGGAGATGATGCTGGTTCCCATGTACTTCCTGATCGCGCTGTGGGGCCATTCGGTCACCGATGGCAAGTCACGGATCAACGCCGCTACCAAGTTCTTCATCTACACCCAGGTCAGCGGTCTCATCATGCTGGTCGCCATCCTGGGTCTGGTGCTGACCCACCATGCCGCCACCGGCGTCTTCACCTTTAACTACGCGGATCTGCTCCACACCCCCATGAGCACGGGTGTCCAGTGGCTGTTGATGCTGGGCTTTTTCATCGCCTTCGCGGTCAAGATGCCGCTGGTGCCACTGCACGGCTGGCTGCCGGACGCCCATAGTCAGGCGCCGACCGCAGGCTCGGTTGACCTGGCAGGCATCTTGCTCAAAACCGCTGCCTATGGCCTGCTGCGTTTTGCCCTGCCCCTGTTTCCGGAGGCCTCTGCCGAATTTGCCCCCTACGCCATGGCGCTGGGTCTCATTGGCATCATCTACGGCGCCCTGGTGGCCTTTGCCCAGACCGACATCAAGCGGCTGGTGGCCTACACCAGCATCTCCCACATGGGCTTTGTGATGATCGCCATCTACTCGGGCAGCGAACTGGCATTGCAAGGTGCCGTGGTGCAGATGATTGCTCACGGGCTCTCTGCCGCTGGCCTCTTCATCCTGTGTGGTCAGCTTTACGAGCGGCTGCATACCCGGGATTTGCGCCTGATGGGTGGCCTCTGGGGCCGACTACGTTACCTGCCCGGCGTCATGCTGTTCTTCTCGGTGGCTTCCCTTGGCATGCCGGGCACCGGCAACTTCGTCGGCGAGTTCCTTATCCTGATCGGCAGTTTCCAGGTCGCCCCCGTCATCACTGTCATCGCGACCTTCGGGCTGGTGCTGGCGTCCGTCTACTCCCTTATCATGCTGCAACGGGCCTGCTTCGGTGCGCCCAAAGAGACCACCATGCTCAAGGGGCTGGATCGCCGCGAACTGGTGATGATGATGACCATAGCCGTCCTGCTGGTGCTGCTCGGTGTCTATCCCCAGCCCATACTCGATACCGCTGGCAGCAGCCTGATGAGCGTGCTGCACTGGTACGCACTGCCATCCGCAGGAGCCTTGCAATGACATCTTCCTCTCAACGGCCCACCCTGTTGCCTTTCTTGCACACGACAGGAGCACTGCAATGACCTTCACCGCTTCTCAACTGCTGGCGCTCTTGCCCCTGCTGCTGACCACGGGGACCATGGTGGCCCTGATGCTGGCCATCGCCTGGCGGCGCTGTGACGACACCGCCTTCATCGTCACCATCACTGGCCTGAACCTGACACTCTTCTCCCTGCCCATCGTCATGGCACAAGGTGATCAGGGGATCACTCCCCTGCTGCAGATCGATGGCTACGCCATCTTTTACATGGGGCTGGTGCTGGTCGGCGCGCTTGCAACCTGTACCTTCGGTCGCTCCTGGCTCAAGGGTTATCCGGACAACCGGGAAGAGTTCTACCTGCTGCTGGTGATCGCTACCATAGGCGGGCTTGTGCTGGCCGACTCCCGTCATCTGGCGTCGCTGTTCATCGGGATCGAGATGCTGACCCTGCCCATGTTCGGTCTGGTGGGTTACGCCTACCGCGAGCGCCATTCGCTGGAAGCCAGCATCAAGTACATGGTGCTCTCCGCCGCCGCCACCGCCTTTCTGCTGTTCGGCATGGCCTTGCTCTATGCCCAGGCAGGCAGCCTGAGCTTCAGTGATCTGGGGCTGACCCTGGCACAGAGCCCGGCCCATCATCCACTGCTGATGGGCGGTCTCGGGTTGATGCTGGTCGGCTTTGGTTTCAAGCTGTCGCTCGCTCCCTTCCACCTCTGGACACCCGACGTCTATGAAGGCGCACCGGCGCCGGTGGCCACTTTCCTCGCCACCGTCAGCAAGATAGCCGTATTCTGCGTGCTGCTGCGATTCTATCTGGCGGTACCGGCGGCGGCGGATCCCATGATCCACTGGTTGCTGGCAGCCATGGCAGTTATCTCCATCGTCATCGGCAACCTGCTGGCGCTGCTGCAAACCAACATCAAGCGGATGATGGGGTACTCCTCCATCGCCCATTTTGGTTATCTGCTGGCAGTGGTGGTGGCGAGCCGCCTCGGCCAGATACCGGTGGAGGCCGCCGGTGTCTATCTGTTGATGTACCTGTTCACCAGCCTGGGTGCCTTCGGCGTCATCAGCATGATGTCCAGCCCGTATCGCGGCAAGGATGCGGACTCCCTCCACAGCTATCGCGGCCTGTTCTGGCACCGTCCTTACCTGACCGCTGTGCTGACAGTGATGATGCTCTCCCTGGCCGGTATTCCCATGACATTGGGCTTTATCGGCAAGTTCTATCTTATTGGCGTAACTGTCGAAGCCCAGCTGTGGTGGCTCTCTGGCGCCATAGTGCTCGGCAGCGCCCTGGGGCTCTACTACTACTTGAGGGTCATGGTGACGCTCTATATGCGCGAACCCGGCATGCAGATGCGTGACGCCAGGGGCGACTGGGCCCTCTCCTCGGGCGGGCTGGTGGTACTGCTCTCCGCCATCATGGTGGTGGCCATGGGCATCTATCCCCAACCGGTCATCAGCCTGGTGCAGGGCTTGCAGAACGTGGTCTTGCGCTAACCCGCCCTGATAGCCAATGCCCCTTCTGTCAAGCACCATTGGCCATCTTCCAGATGTGAAAAAATCCGAAACCAGCTTGGCTGGTTTCGGATTTATGTGATTGTCAGCAGACGAAGCCAACCGATTCAGAATAGGACTTTAGTCGACACATGCCATTAATGTGTTTATTAAGATCCTTTTTGTTTATGACAAGAATCTATTTTTTCAACGTAAAGTTATAGTTCCCCTCGCCATTATAAGAATAAACTTTAAACCGATAATAACCACTACTTGCAACATAGTTAATCGCTTCATTCGAGGTGACGCTGGTGGATGTTGCCACAGATATCCAGGTACTGTTCTGCCATTTTTCCAGTGACAAATCGAAGTCAGCATTGCCGGGACCGGTCAACACACCATACAGGGTTCCACCATCATATTGAAACCAGCTGCCATTCGGAATGATATGACTAAGGAAGGTGCGAATAAGCGGGGAAATTCTTCTCGGCTGACTCAGTCATTTCATTTTTTCAGTTTGAGCCGATCTTTTCTCCCGTAAATGCCTTGAATCAGCCTATTTAGACCGTTTCTTCGCCATTTAAGGCGTTATTCCCAGTTTTTAG
>NZ_JAPDBE010000050.1:0-27158 GCF_027705025.1 Aeromonas sp. D3
TGCTGCGGGAGTGGAATTCTACTCAACCGCCTTCTCGAGTCAAGCCTTATTTTCAAAGGCTTTTCGAGGTTATCGACTTGGCTTTCTGCGTTGCCGCTTGCCCTGTCGATGGAGGCGCATTATAGGGAGTTGAATCTTTCTGGCAAGCAGATAATTGCAAAAAGATGGCTTTCATCAACCGTTCGCTCACAAAGCCACCAACCCGCATATTAAGCGAACAGAATCAGCCCGCGACGGGCACTGAAACGGCGAAATCGTGCAGGTTGCCGTAGATGGCATCCGCCAAGGCGATGCCGGCGTCAGTCACAGGTTTGCCAGTACGCACCATGACTTTATGGCCAACCTTGGCACTGGCTGCCGCTTTCAGGTCGGAAGGTTTGTCGCCAACCATATAAGAACGGCTCATGTCGATGCCCAGCTCCTGTTGCGCCAACAGCAGCATGCCAGGCTCAGGTTTGCGGCAATCACAAGGGGCGCCGTGATCCGGGTGATGTGGACAGAAATAGATACCATCGAGATCCACATCTCGATCGGCCAGTGACCAATCCATCCATTCGGTCAGATTCATGAAGTCATCTTCACTGAAGTAGCCGCGGGCAATACCAGACTGATTGGTGACGACGATCAACAGATAGCCTTTCTTCTTTAACAGTTGCAGGGCTTCTATCACACCGGGCAGGAAATGGAAGTCATCGACTTGGCTGACATAACCAGTGTCTTCGTTGATGACACCGTCACGGTCCAGAAAAATGGCGGGCTTGCTCACTGGGGACTACCTCAATAAATGATTTTGCAAAGTATCTCATAGGGCACAAGGCCCAAAAAGAAAAAGGGGCGGCCGAAGCCACCCCTTTCATGTTTGTATATAACGAATCGATTAAGCGATTACGCTAGCTACAACACCAGCACCTACGGTACGGCCACCTTCACGGATAGCGAAACGCAGGCCGTCGTCCATTGCGATCGGCGCAATCAGGGTAACAACCATTTTGATGTTGTCGCCTGGCATTACCATCTCTACGCCTTCCGGCAGTTCGATGGTACCGGTCACGTCGGTTGTACGGAAGTAGAACTGCGGACGGTAGCCTTTGAAGAACGGGGTATGACGACCACCTTCTTCTTTGGACAGTACGTACACTTCAGATTCAAACTTGGTGTGCGGCTTGATGGAGCCCGGCTTGGCCAGTACTTGACCACGCTCTACGTCTTCACGCTTGACGCCACGCAGCAGCGCGCCGATGTTCTCGCCTGCACGACCTTCGTCCAGCAGCTTGCGGAACATTTCAACACCGGTACAGGTAGTAGAAACGGTGTCTTTGATACCGACGATTTCTACGGTCTCACCGACTTTAACGATACCGCGCTCTACACGACCGGTTACTACGGTACCACGGCCAGCGATGGAGAATACGTCTTCGATAGGCATCAGGAACGGCAGATCAATTGCGCGCTCCGGCTCCGGGATATAGGTATCCAGGTGGCCAGCCAGCTCGATGATCTTCTCTTCCCATGCCGCGTCGCCTTCCAGCGCTTTCAGCGCGGAACCACGAACTACCGGCAGGTCATCACCCGGGAAGTCATACTCGGTCAGCAGTTCACGAACTTCCATCTCGACCAGTTCGAGCAGCTCTTCGTCATCTACCATGTCGCACTTGTTCATGAACACGATCATGTACGGGATACCAACCTGGCGACCCAGCAGGATGTGCTCACGAGTTTGCGGCATCGGGCCGTCGGTCGCAGCTACTACCAGGATCGCGCCGTCCATCTGGGCAGCACCGGTGATCATGTTTTTAACGTAGTCGGCGTGACCCGGGCAATCTACGTGGGCGTAGTGACGGATGGCGGTGTCGTATTCTACGTGGGAGGTGTTGATGGTGATACCACGCTCACGCTCTTCCGGTGCCTTGTCGATCTGGTCGAAGGCGAAAGCTTTACCACCGAAGTGCTTGGCCAGCACGTTGGTGATGGCGGCGGTCAGAGTGGTTTTACCGTGGTCAACGTGGCCGATGGTGCCGACGTTAACGTGCGGTTTGTTACGCTCAAATTTTTCTTTAGACACGACGTAGTCCTTCTAGGTTAAACCCGCCTACCGTCGTAGGCGGGGAATCATAAATTACTTGGATTTGCGCTCTTCGATAACTGCCTGAGCCACGTTGTTCGGGGCGTCGGAGTACTTAGCGAATTCCATTGCGTAGGAAGCACGACCTTGGGTAGCGGAACGCAGTGCGGTCGCATAACCGAACATTTCGGCCAGCGGCACCAGGGCACGTACGATCTTGCCGGACGGGCCGTCTTCCATACCTTCGATCAGGCCACGACGACGGTTCAGGTCACCGATAACGTCGCCCATGTAATCTTCCGGAGTCTCGACTTCGACCTTCATGATCGGTTCGAGCAGTACCGGATTGGCTTTCATGTAACCGGACTTGAAGGCCATGGAAGCAGCGATTTTGAACGCCAGTTCGGAGGAGTCGACATCATGGTAAGAACCGAAGTGCAGACGCACGCCCAGATCCATTACCGGATAGCCTGCCAGCGGGCCGGATTTCAGCTGCTCACGGATACCCTTGTCAACACCCGGGATGTATTCACCAGGAATCACGCCGCCTTTGATGTCGTTAACGAACTCGTAGGCTTTGCCGGCTTCCAGCGGGTACATGTCGATAACGACGTGACCGTACTGACCACGACCACCAGACTGCTTGGCGTGCTTGCCTTCGACATCCTTGACGGTTTCGCGGATGGTTTCACGGTAGGCAACCTGCGGCTTACCTACGTTCGCTTCAACCTTGAACTCGCGACGCATACGGTCAACGATGATGTCCAGGTGCAGCTCACCCATACCGGCGATGATGGTTTGGCCAGATTCTTCGTCAGTCCATACGCGGAAAGACGGATCTTCCTGTGCCAGACGGCCGAGTGCCAGACCCATCTTCTCTTGGTCAGCCTTGGTTTTCGGCTCAACCGCGATGGAGATTACCGGCTCCGGGAATTCCATACGCTCGAGGATGATCGGTGATTTTTCGTCACACAGGGTGTCACCAGTGGTCACGTCTTTCAGACCGATGGCGGCAGCGATATCGCCTGCGCGAACTTCTTTGATCTCTTCACGCTTGTTGGCATGCATCTGAACGATACGGCCGAAACGCTCGCGCTTCTCTTTGACAGAGTTCAGCACTGAGTCACCGGAGTTAACCACACCGGAGTAAACGCGGAAGAAGGTCAGGTTGCCTACGAACGGGTCGGTGGCAATTTTGAACGCCAGAGCAGCGAACGGCTCGTCATCAGATGCATGACGCTCGTCTTTGGTAACGCCGTCCAGCTTCAGGCCGTCGATGGCAGCTACGTCGGTCGGAGCCGGCAGATAGTCAACCACGGCATCCAGCATGGCCTGTACGCCCTTGTTCTTGAACGCGGAGCCACAGGTAACCAGGATGATTTCGTTGTTCAGAACGCGCAGACGAAGAGCTTTCTTGATCTCTTCCTCGGTCAGTTCTTCACCACCCAGGTATTTTTCCATCAGGTCTTCAGACGCTTCAGCAGCGGCTTCAACCAGGGACATGCGCATTTCTTGCGCCTGTTCCAGCAGCTCGGCCGGGATCTCTTCGTAATCGAAGGATACGCCCTGGTCAGCTTCGCTCCAGTTGATGGCTTTCATCTTGACCAGGTCGATAACGCCCTTGAAGTTCTCTTCTGAACCGATGTTCAGTTGCAGAGGAACCGGGGTACCTTTCAGACGGGTCTTGATGTGCTCAACGCAGCGCAGATAGTTCGCACCGGTACGGTCCATCTTGTTGACGAACGCAATACGGGGAACTTTGTATTTGTTAGCCTGACGCCATACGGTCTCAGACTGTGGCTGTACGCCACCTACGGCACAGTACACCATCACGGCGCCGTCCAGAACACGCATTGAACGCTCTACTTCGATAGTAAAGTCAACGTGGCCGGGGGTATCGATGATGTTGATACGGTGCGGTTGGAACTGTTTACCCATACCGGACCAGAAAGCGGTGGTCGCGGCGGAGGTGATGGTGATACCACGCTCTTGTTCCTGTTCCATCCAGTCCATGGTGGCGGCGCCATCGTGAACTTCACCGATCTTGTGACTTATACCGGTGTAAAACAGAACGCGCTCGGTAGTAGTAGTCTTACCGGCGTCGATGTGAGCGGAGATACCGATATTACGATAACGCTCAATGGGGGTTGTACGAGCCATTGTCATCCTCTTACTAGGAGCGGACCCCTAGATAACTGAAGGTGCGCAGAGCCAAAAGACCCTGCGCAAGCGGATTACCAGCGGAAGTGAGCGAAGGCCTTGTTCGCTTCAGCCATACGGTGAACGTCTTCACGTTTCTTGACAGACGAACCCTTATTGTCAGCGGCATCCAGCAGCTCGCCAGCCAAACGCTGAGCCATTGATTTTTCACCACGTTTACGAGCGGCGTCAACCAACCAGCGCATTGCCAAGGCATTGCGACGGACCGGACGAACTTCTACCGGCACCTGATAGGTTGCACCACCGACACGACGAGATTTAACCTCGACGGCCGGACGAATGTTGTCCAGGGCTTCTTCGAATACGGCCAGGTGATCTTTGCCAGATTTGGTGGCAATGATGTCCAGCGCGCCATATACGATGGCTTCGGAAACAGATTTCTTACCGTCAACCATTACTACGTTGACAAATTTAGCCAGCAGCTCTGATCCGAACTTGGGATCCGGCAGGATTTTACGCTGACCAACAACACGACGTCTTGGCATTTCAAATTCTCCGTAACTTCAGGGGTTACCCAAAACTAGAAAGTTATCTAACTAGAAACGAATTAACGTTTGGCCTTACTTAACGGAGAACCATTAAGCTTTCGGACGCTTCACGCCATACTTGGAGCGAGCCTGCTTACGGTCTTTAACACCGGCACAGTCCAACGCACCACGAACGGTGTGGTAACGAACACCTGGCAAGTCTTTTACACGACCGCCACGGATCAGCACAACGGAGTGCTCTTGCAGGTTGTGACCTTCACCACCGATGTAGGAGGTGACTTCGAAGCCGTTGGTCAGACGTACACGGCATACTTTACGCAGTGCAGAGTTAGGCTTCTTCGGGGTGGTGGTATATACACGAGTGCACACGCCACGCTTCTGAGGGCACGCTTCCAGCGCAGGCACGTTGCTTTTAACAACGAGCTTGATGCGTGGCTTGCGAACCAACTGGTTAATAGTTGCCATCAAAAGGCTCCTGATAATGACTTCATAAACATGTGAAAAATCCTCCCCGCAGATACGGGGACGCGAAATTTTATGCCCTGTTGTCAAGGGAGTCAAGATTTATACAATCCGTGCCGCAAAAGGGCACAATGGATCCCTTGTAAAGAGTCATAACTGACTGAACTTCATCGATAAAAATGGATGCTAGCCGCCCCAGGTCTGTGGTGACCCTTTTTCGGCGATCAACGCAACCAGACCGGCCATATCCAGATCCATCCCGATCCTCTGCTGCAATCCCCTCGCCTGCAAGTCTTCTCGCATCACATAGAGCGGAATATCTGCCAATCGCTCGCACCATTGAGGGGCCGTAGCCGCGATAACGGCATCCTGCATCAGCACCAAGAGATCATCCGGCTGGCGATAGCAGAGCGCCTGTTCCAGATCCTGGCTCAGGAAGGGGGACGTCAGTATCAGCTGTATCATGGTCACCTCAAAAACAGATATGGGTAGCGCATTGGCCCCACTGGCGGCAGATATCGGCACGGGAGAGGCTCTCAGCAGGGATCAGCAGGTCATCCATCGTCAGACCGCGTTCGGCAAGCGAGTCGGCACACACATAGACTTCCTCGATGTCATACAGCTCCAGCAGCTTGAAGGTCGGTGCATAGTGGCGCTGCAAGATGGCTTGAGGCTGCTGCTCCCTGACCAGTTGCAAGACACCGTCACCGATGAGGAACAGGGCGAGCGACTCGGTCAGCGCCGAGGTCGCCAGCAAGGCATCCAGCCCTTCCCGTCCGGCGGCGGTACCATGGGGACCACGCCGACAGATGAAAGCTATCTTGTTCATCTCACCCTCCTAGAACTGGACAAAACGATCGGCGGTCAGGCTGGCTTCGGCCAGCTGACCCAGCCCACTCAAGCAAAATGGTGCCTGCAGGTTGAACTGCACCTTGCCTGCCCCCTTCGCCTCAGTCTCATCAAGCACACCACGCCGCATAGCGGCGGCAACGCACACATCGATACGTATCCCCTGCCCTATGGCCAACTCACGCCACAGCGCCACCAGGTTGCTCTCATCGGAGGCGGGGGCGTGCAGTTCGTTGCCATTGCAGACCCCATCCTGATAGAAGAACAGGTGTGATAGCCGATGCCCTTGTTCGATGAGGCTCAAGGCAAAACGGTAGGCGGTGCTGGCCGACTGGGTGCCATAGGCAGGCCCCGTCACCAGCAGGGCGAAACTCAGACTCATATCCGGACTCCTGTGCAGGTCTCTGTCCATTCTACGCCAAAGACAAAAAAGCCCCTCCAGGGAGGGGCTCTTCATTCAGCCGTGGATCAGACGTAAGCGATGGCTTCGACTTCAACCAGCACATCTTTGGGCAGACGGGCCACTTCCACACAGGAGCGGGCCGGCGCCGAGTCACCAAAGTAGCGTGCATAAACCTGGTTAAAGGCAACGAAGTTGTTCATGTCGCTGAGGAAACAGGTGGTCTTCAGCACCTTGCTGGTGTCGGCACCCGCCGCCTTCAATACTGCAACCAGGTTCTTCATCACCTGCTCGGCCTGCGCTTCGACGCCGCCAGCCACAATCTCCATGGTGGCAGGATCAAGCGGGATCTGCCCGGAGGTGAAGACCAGCTCGCCCAGTTTGGTAGCCTGAACATACGGACCAATTGCGGCTGGTGCCTTGTCGGTTGCAATAACTTCTTTAGCCATTCTTGTCTATCCCCTTCTATGGCGCTTACTCGTTCTCGTCTTCACCCTGCTTGCGCTGTCGGATGTACAGATAAACGGTATGTTTGGAAATATTCAGTTTGTCGGCGACCAGATTGATCGAGTCCTTGATATCAAATATGCCCTTCTCGAACAGCTGGGTCACGATAAACCTGTTTTTAGCATTGTTGGCAACGGTCGGATCACGGTTGATCTCATCGATGGTGTTATCCACCGTCTGGGCAACCAGCTCTTCCACACTGTTGGCAAACGTCTCCGGTGACTGGCGCTCAACTTGTTGCGGCGTCGGAAAAAACTCGGCGACAAACTCGTGAAAAGGCGCATTGATGTGCAAGTTGATGCAGATAAGACCGATCACCTGCTTGTCACTGTTCCTGATGGCGATGGTACTCGACTTCATCAGGGCACCGGTACGGCTGCGGGCAAAATAACTCTGGGTGTAATCCTGGCCGGTATTCTCTATGTCCTTGAGCATACGCAGCGCGAGATCGGTAATGGGGGCCCCCTCATTCCGTCCCGTATTGAACCCGTTGGCAATCTTGATCACGGACTCGTGCAGATTTTCCAGGGAGTGAAGAACCACTTCACAGTGCTTGCCGAACAATTCGGCCAAGCCTTCGATAAGCCCTCCATAGGAGCGCAACAATTCCCTGTCTTCGTCTGTAAAAGTGCGACCGATCAGTTGCTCTTCGGGAAGCATCACTTCCTCGATACCGACAGTCATGTTCTACCTCTGTAATAACCATTCAACTTTCCCGAGTTTTCAATTGCGGGGGGGCAAAGTCAACTTTTTTTGATTTTTTACTCTCCAACCTTGCTCTGGATCATCCGAATATCCGCGTGGCGACTGGCTTTGACGAGAAAACAGCCAATAAAAAGGGCCCCTTGAAGGAGCCCTTTTCGATCACTGCAGCAGAAGATTACTCTTCGTCAAAGCTGCCGGATGCGTTGAGCAGATCCGCCAGATTTTGCTGAGCTTCGTCGGCAGTCACCTGCGGCACACCAACAGCACGGGCTGCGGCGGCACGCTGGTTGATCCGGGCATGGTGGTAGGCAAAGCCGGTACCAGCCGGGATCAGACGACCCACGATCACGTTCTCTTTCAGGCCACGCAGTTCATCACGCTTGCCGCCAACGGCCGCTTCGGTCAGAACGCGAGTGGTTTCCTGGAAGGAAGCCGCGGAGATGAAGGACTCGGTGCTCAGGGATGCCTTGGTAATACCCATCAGGATATGACGGAAGGTGGCCGGAGTCTTACCCTCGGCAACCAGCTTACGGTTGGCAATCTTCACGCGAGCCACTTCAACCTGCTCGCCTTCGATAAGGTCAGTGTCGCCAGCGCTCAGGATCTCGCACTTGCGCAGCATCTGACGAACGATGACTTCGATGTGCTTGTCGTTGATCTTAACGCCTTGCAGACGGTAAACGTCCTGCACTTCGTTGGCGATGTAGTTGGCGACCGGGCTGATACCGCGCAGACGCAGGATGTCGTGAGCAGATTCAGGACCGTCTGCCAGCACTTCACCCTTCTCAACTTTTTCACCTTCGAACACGTTCAGGTTACGCCACTTCGGAATCATCTCCTCGTAGACGTCGCCACCATCAGTCGGGGTGATGACCAGACGGCGTTTACCCTTGGTCTCTTTCCCGAAGGAGATGGTACCGGAGATCTCGGCCAGGATAGCCGGTTCCTTCGGTTGACGTGCTTCGAACAGATCCGCAACGCGCGGCAGACCACCGGTGATGTCCTTGGTACCACTGGACTCTTGCGGGATACGCGCGACCGCGTCACCCACGCCCACGTTGGCACCATCTTCCAGGTTCACGATCGCCTTGCCCGGCAGGAAGTACTGGGCGGCAACGTCGGTACCCGGGATCATGACATCCTTGCCGTTCTGGTCGACCAGCTTCACGGTCGGACGCATCTCTTTACCGGCGCTCGGACGTTCGTTGACATCCAGCACGACGATAGAGGAGAGACCGGTCAGCTCGTCGGTCTGACGAGTGATGGTTACGCCATCGATCATGTGCTCGAACTGGAGGCGACCCGCCACTTCAGTGATGATCGGGTGGGTATGCGGATCCCAGTTGGCGACGGTGTCACCGGCGCTCACGGCCTGGCCATCTTTCACTTCCAGCACGGAACCGTAAGGCAGCTTGTGGCTTTCCTTGGTACGGCCCATGTCATCCATGATGGTCAGTTCGGTAGAACGGGAGGTGATTACCAGTTTGTCATCGCTGTTGTGAACGAACTTGGCGTTCTGCAGCTTGATGCTACCTGTGTTCTTGACCTGGATGCTGCTCTCGGCAGCAGCTCGGGATGCGGCACCACCGATGTGGAAAGTACGCATTGTCAGCTGGGTACCCGGTTCACCGATGGACTGGGCGGCGATAACACCGACAGCCTCACCCTTGTTAACCAGGTGACCACGGGCCAGATCACGGCCGTAGCAGTGAGCACAGTTACCGAAGTCAGTTTCACAAGTGATGGCAGAACGTACCTTCACACGGTCAACGGAGTTGCGCTCCAGCAGGTCACACAGCTGCTCGTCGAGCAGGGTGTTGCGCGCTACCAGAATTTCGTCTTCAGTACCCGGCTTGATCACGTCATCGGCAACCACACGGCCCAGTACACGCTCACGCAGCGGCTCGACCACGTCACCACCTTCGATCAGCGGAGTCATCCACAGACCTTCAACAGTGCCGCAATCGTCCTCGGTGATCACCATGTCTTGTGCCACGTCAACCAGACGACGAGTCAGGTAACCGGAGTTAGCCGTCTTCAGTGCGGTATCCGCCAGACCCTTACGGGCACCGTGAGTGGAGATAAAGTACTGCAGTACGTTCAGACCTTCGCGGAAGTTAGCCACGATAGGGGTCTCGATGATGGAGCCATCCGGCTTGGCCATCAGGCCACGCATACCGGCCAGCTGACGGATCTGGGCTGCGGAACCCCGCGCACCAGAGTCGGCCATCATAAAGATGCTGTTGAACGACGCTTGCTCTTCTTCTTCACCCAGAGAGTTGACATCACGCTCTTTGGACAAGTTCTCCATCATGGCCTTGGAGACGCGCTCGTTGGCGCTGGCCCAGATATCGATAACCTTGTTGTAGCGTTCGCCCGCGGTCACCAGACCGGACAGGAACTGGTCCTGGATCTCGGCAACTTCGGCTTCGGCAGCGGCGATGATGTCTTTCTTGGCATCCGGGATGACCATGTCATCGATACCAACGGACGCACCGGACAGGGCCGCATAATGGAAACCGGTATACATCAGCTGGTCAGCGAAGATAACGGTGTCCTTCAGGCCCTGCTTGCGATAGCAGGTGTTCAGCAGACGGGAAATGAGCTTTTTACCCAACGCCTTGTTGGAAACACTCTTGATCCAGTTCTGCGGATTGGCATCCAGATCGGCCTGCTCTGCAGCAGTCAGCACCTTGGGCTCATCGATCAGGGCATATTCCATGCCTTTCGGCAGGATCAGGCTCAGGATCGCACGACCAACAGTGGTGTTCTTCAGCTCGGTACGCTCTACCAGCGAATCATCTGCCTGACGGAGATATTCGGTGATACGTACTTTGACGCGAGCATGCAGATCGGCCAGACCGGCGCGATATACCTTCTCGGCCTCTTTCGGGCCGGCCAGCACCATACCTTCGCCCTTGGCGTTGATACGGGCACGGGTCATGTAGTACAGACCCAAGACCACGTCCTGGGAAGGAACAATGATCGGCTCACCGGAGGCAGGCGACAGGATGTTGTTGGTAGACATCATCAGCGCACGCGCTTCCAGCTGGGCTTCCAGGGTCAGCGGTACGTGGACCGCCATCTGGTCACCATCGAAGTCCGCGTTATAGGCGGCACAAACGAGCGGGTGCAGCTGGATGGCCTTGCCTTCGATCAGGGTCGGTTCAAACGCCTGGATACCCAGACGGTGCAGGGTCGGTGCACGGTTCAACAGAACCGGGTGTTCGCGGATCACTTCGTCCAGGATATCCCAAACGACAGCTTCTTCACGCTCCACCATCTTCTTGGCGGCCTTGATGGTGGTCGCCAGACCGCGGGATTCCAGCTTGCCATAGATGAACGGCTTGAACAGTTCCAGCGCCATCTTCTTCGGCAGACCGCACTGATGCAGACGCAGGGTCGGACCTACGGTGATAACGGAACGACCAGAGTAGTCGACGCGCTTGCCCAGCAGGTTTTGACGGAAACGACCTTGCTTACCCTTGATCATATCGGCCAAGGATTTCAGCGGACGCTTGTTGGAACCTGTGATGGCACGACCACGACGGCCGTTGTCCAGCAGGGCATCCACGGACTCTTGCAGCATGCGCTTTTCGTTGCGCACTATGATGTCCGGTGCAGCCAGGTCCAGCAGACGCTTCAAGCGATTGTTACGGTTGATCACGCGACGATACAGATCGTTCAGATCGGAAGTCGCGAAACGACCGCCGTCCAGCGGTACCAGCGGACGCAGGTCCGGCGGCAGCACAGGCAGCACTGTCATGATCATCCACTCCGGCTTGTTGCCGGACTGCAGGAAGGCTTCCATCAGCTTCAGACGCTTGGTGGTCTTCTTGCGCTTGGTTTCGGAGTTGGTCTGATCCAGCTCCTCACGCATGGTCTTGACTTCACCTTCCAGATCGATGGCACGCAGCAATGCAAGGATTGCTTCGGCACCCATCTTGGCGTCAAATTCGTCGCCCCACTCTTCCAGTGCGTCCAGATAGTTCTCTTCGGAGAGCATCTGGCTGCGCTCGAGGTTGGTCATGCCGGGTTCGATCACTACATAGGATTCGAAATACAGCACGCGCTCGATGTCACGCAGGGTCATGTCCAGCAGCAGACCGATACGGGACGGCAGGGACTTCAGGAACCAGATGTGGGCAGTCGGGCTGGCCAGCTCGATATGGCCCATACGCTCGCGACGGACCTTGGTCTGGGTCACTTCTACGCCACACTTCTCGCAGATCACACCACGGTGTTTCAGGCGCTTGTACTTGCCGCACAGACACTCGTAGTCCTTCACCGGTCCGAAGATACGGGCACAGAACAGACCATCACGTTCCGGCTTGAAAGTCCGGTAGTTGATGGTCTCAGGCTTTTTGACCTCACCGAATGACCAGGAGCGGATCATGTCAGGAGAGGCCAGACCGATCTTAATACTGTCAAACTCTTCGGTCTTGGTCTGAGCCTTCAAAAACTTGAGTAAGTCTTTCACGTGTTTCCCCTGTCAGGAGTCTAACCTCGGCGCCCCTACTGCCAAAGCAGCGGGGCGCCCACGTCAATTCTCGAACAATAAGAGCGAGCTCTTACTCTTCGTCCAGCTCGATGTTGATACCCAGAGAGCGGATTTCCTTCAACAGTACGTTGAAGGATTCGGGCATGCCCGGCTCCATACGGTGGTCGCCATCCACGATGTTTTTGTACATCTTGGTACGGCCATTCACATCGTCAGACTTGACGGTCAGCATTTCCTGCAGGGTATATGCCGCACCGTAAGCCTCCAGGGCCCACACTTCCATCTCACCGAAACGCTGACCACCGAACTGCGCCTTACCACCCAGCGGTTGCTGGGTAACCAGGCTGTAAGAACCGGTAGAACGCGCATGCATCTTGTCGTCTACCAAGTGGTTCAGCTTCAGCATGTACATGTAACCCACGGTGACCTTACGCTCGAAGACGTTGCCGGTACGACCGTCGAACAGGGAGATCTGACCGGATTCCGGCAGATCGGCCAGCTTCAGCAAGGCTTTGATTTCGTGCTCTTTGGCACCATCAAAGACAGGTGTAGCAACCGGCAGACCCTTGCGCAGGTTACCCACCAGGGTACGTACGTCGTCGTCAGACAGCTCGGCGATGTCCACTTGCTTGGTGTCTTTCTCGCCCAGGTCATAGACCTGTTGCAGGAAGTCACGCATCTCGTGCAACGCGCGCTGTTCCTTGATCATGCGGTCGATCTTCTCGCCGATACCCTTGGCAGCAAGGCCCAGGTGTACTTCGAGGATCTGACCGATGTTCATACGGGACGGTACGCCCAAGGGGTTCAGTACGATGTCGACCGGACGGCCGTATTCGTCATGAGGCATATCCTCGACCGGGCAGATCTTGGAGATAACACCCTTGTTACCGTGACGGCCCGCCATCTTGTCACCCGGTTGGATGCGACGCTTGACTGCCAGGTAAACCTTGACGATTTTCAGTACGCCCGGCGCCAGATCATCACCCTGGATAATCTTGCGACGCTTGTTCTCGAACTTCTTGTCGAAGTCGGCTTTCAGCTCGATGTGCTGTTCGGCGATCTGTTCCAGCTCGATCTGCTTGGCTTCATCTTCGATGGCCAATTCAAACCACTTGGTACGATCCAGCTTGTTCAGACGATCTTCGCTGTAACCTGCGGCCAGCAGCAGATTGCGGGAGCGGCCGAAAATGCCGTCTTCCAGGATCTTGAACTCTTCGGTCAAGTCCTTCTTCGCTTCCTTCAGCTGCATCTCTTCGATTTCTTTGGCGCGCTTGTCTTTTTCCACGCCATCGCGGGTAAAGACTTGCACGTCAACCACGGTACCGTACACACCGTTCGGCACACGCAGGGAGGAGTCCTTCACATCGGAGGCCTTCTCACCGAAGATGGCGCGCAGCAGCTTCTCTTCCGGCGTCAGCTGGGTTTCACCTTTCGGTGTTACCTTGCCTACCAGAATGTCGCCGCCCTTCACTTCGGCACCCACGTAGACGATACCGGACTCGTCCAGCTTGGACAGAGCGGCTTCACCCACGTTCGGGATGTCGGCAGTGATCTCTTCCGGACCCAGCTTGGTGTCACGGGAGATACAGGCCAGTTCCTGGATATGGATGGTGGTCAGGCGATCTTCCTGAACAACACGCTCATTCACCAGAATCGAGTCTTCAAAGTTGTAACCGTTCCATGGCATGAACGCGACGCGCAGGTTTTGGCCCAGCGCCAGTTCGCCCAGATCGGTAGACGGGCCGTCAGCAACCACGTCACCGGCCATGACCGGCTCACCCAACATCACGCAAGGACGCTGGTTGATACAGGTGTTCTGGTTGGAACGGGTGTACTTGGTCAGGCTGTAGATGTCGATGCCGGCTTCGCCTGGCAGCAGCTCATCTTCGTTGACCTTGATAACGATACGGGAGGCATCGACGTAGTCGATCATGCCGCCACGCTTGGCCACTACGGTTACACCGGAGTCAACGGCCACGGCGCGTTCCATACCGGTACCTACCAGCGGCTTGTCAGCACGCAGAGTCGGTACGGCCTGACGTTGCATGTTCGAACCCATCAGGGCTCGGTTAGCATCATCGTGTTCCAGGAAGGGGATCAGAGCGGCTGCCACAGATACGATCTGCTGCGGGCTCACATCCATATACTGGATCTGGTCGGCGTTCATAAAGGTGGATTCACCTTTGTGGCGGCACGGGATCAATTCATCTTTCAGACGGCCATCTTCGGTGGTCGCGGCGTTAGCCTGTGCGATCACGTACTTGCCTTCTTCAATAGCAGACAGATAGTCCACTTCGTCGGTGATCACACCGTCAATGACTTTACGGTACGGTGTCTCGAGGAAACCATACTCGTTGGTACGAGAGTACACGGACAGAGAGTTGATCAGACCGATGTTCGGACCTTCAGGCGTCTCGATAGGGCACAGACGACCGTAGTGAGTCGGGTGCACATCTCGAACTTCAAAACCGGCACGCTCACGGGTCAAACCGCCCGGGCCCAGCGCAGAGATACGGCGCTTGTGAGTGACTTCGGACAGCGGGTTGTTTTGGTCCATGAACTGAGACAGCTGGCTGGAACCAAAGAACTCTTTGACTGCGGCGGAGATCGGCTTGGCGTTGATCAGATCCTGCGGCATCAGTGTGTCCAGGTCGCCCAGGGAGAGACGCTCCTTGACCGCACGCTCGACACGCACCAGACCGACACGGAACTGGTTTTCAGCCATTTCACCGACAGAACGGATACGACGGTTACCCAGGTGGTCGATATCGTCCACTTCGTCATTGCCGTTACGGATGTCGATCAGGCGCTTCATGACTTCGACGATGTCGTCTTTGGTCAGAGTGCCAGCGCCGGTCTCATCTTCACGGGACAGACGACGGTTGAACTTCATCCGACCTACGGTAGACAGGTCGTAACGCTCGGAAGAGAAGAACAGGTTCTCGAACAACTGTTCTGCTGCTTCACGGGTGGGCGGCTCGCCCGGACGCATCATGCGATAAATCTCGACCAGGGCTTCCAAACGGCTGGAGCTGGAGTCGATACGCAGGGTCTCGGACATGTAGGCACCGTGATCCAGTTCGTTGGTGAACAGAACCTCGAAGTGCTTGAAGCCGGCTTGGGACAGGTTGGCAACCGCTTCCAGGCTCAATGCCTGGTTGGCAGTCACAACCATTTCGCCAGTTTGCGGATGTGTGTAGTTCTTGGCAGCAACTTTGCCAACAACATACTCAACCGGTACCTCAATCTGGGTAACGGCGTCTTTTTCCAACTGACGGATGTGACGCGCAGTCACACGACGACCGGTCTCAACCACCACGGCGCCATTGGCCACGATGTCAAAGGTCGCAGTTTCACCACGCAGGCGCTCCGGCACCAGATCCATCATCAACTTGCCATCTTTTACTTCAAAACCTATGGTCTCGAAGAAGTTGGCCAGGATTTCTTCGGAACTGAAGTCCAGGGCGCGCAGAATAATGGAAGCCGGCAATTTACGACGACGGTCGATACGGACAAACAGGTTGTCTTTTGCATCGAACTCGAAGTCCAGCCAGGAACCACGGTAGGGGATAACGCGGGCGTTATACAGCACCTTACCGGATGAATGAGTTTTGCCTTTATCGTGGTCGAAGAAGACGCCCGGGCTGCGGTGCAGCTGGGAGACGATTACCCGCTCGGTACCATTGATAACAAAGGTGCCGTTCTCGGTCATGAGCGGAATTTCGCCCATGTATACTTCTTGTTCCTTGATGTCTTTGACGGTGCCGGCAGCTGCTTCACGATCGTACAGAACCATACGAAGCTTGACACGCAGCGGCGCGGAGTAGGTCACTCCACGGATCTGGCATTCTTTTACGTCAAATACCGGCTCACCCAGGCGATAGCTGACATACTGAAGCTCAGCACTACCGGAGTAACTGGTGATCGGGAAAACGCTACGGAAAGCGGCCTCTAGGCCATATTCACCTTCCGGGTCAGCCTCGATGAACTGCTTGAAGGAGTCCAGCTGAATGGACAACAGATAAGGCGTGTCCAGTACCTGGTCTCGCTTACCGAAGTCCTTACGAATGCGTTTTTTTTCGGTATAAGAGTAAACCATAGGGTTCCTCAGCTCGCTGATAAGTGACCCACTCTGTCCCGCGGGACAGCTCTGTCTCAACACCGTTTTGTGTTGGCCCGGACGATGATACGGTCCGGATTGCTGGTGCACCGAGAGTCGTAAACGGTGTGAAATGCTCTCAGTCTACAGCGCAAAAAGGCTGGTGAACAAATATTCACCAGCCCTAGCCTGTTTTATCAGGCTAATCTACATAAATGCAGATTATTTGATCTCAACAGAAGCACCAGCTTCTTCAAGCTGCTTCTTCAGAGTTTCAGCTTCATCTTTGGAGATGGCTTCTTTCAGGTTGGCAGGAGCGGCTTCTACCAGGTCCTTGGCTTCTTTCAGGCCCAGACCGGTAGCGGCACGAACGGCCTTGATGACGGCAACTTTGTTGGCGCCAGCAGCAGTCAGAACTACGTCGAACTCGGTTTTCTCTTCTACTGCTTCAGCAGCCGGACCGGCAGCAACAGCAACAGCGGCAGAAACACCGAACTTCTCTTCCATAGCTTCGATCAGCTCAACAACTTCCATTACGGACATGGAAGCAACGGCTTCGATGATTTGGTCTTTAGTGATAGACATGACAAAAATTCCTGATGTTGAATAAACTCAAACAGCCTAAATAGGCGAGAATCAAGCAGCAGCTTGTTTCTGATCACGCACAGCAGCGATGGTACGAACCAGCTTGCCAGCAGAGGCTTCTTTCATAGTCGCCATCAACTTCGCAATTGCTTCGTCGTAAGTCGGCAGCGTGGCCAGACGATCAATTTGTGCTGCGGCGATAAACTCACCGTTAAAAGCGCCGGCCTTGATTTCGAACTTTTGGTTCGCTTTGGCAAACTCTTTGAACAGACGAGCAGCAGCGCCCGGGTGTTCGTTGGAGAAAGCAATCAAGGTAGGACCAGTCAATACGTCGTTCAGGCACGCGAATTCGGTACCTTCAACCGCGCGACGCAGCAGGGTGTTACGCACAACGCGCATGTACACACCGGCTTCACGAGCGGTTTTACGCAGGACGGTCATCTTGTCTACAGTGACGCCGCGAGAATCGGCTACAACTGCGGACAGGGCGCCTTTGGCAGCTTCGTTGACTTCAGCAACAATTGCCTTTTTGTCTTCGAGTCCCAATGCCATTGGCTTAACTCCTGGATTGAATCTGAGTCTCATGACTCAGTACTGACACATCCCCCCTACCTTCACAACAGAGGGGAACGATGCGGTAGCAGGATTCCAGAAGAGAAAGAATCTTTCTCGCTGGGTTTCCGGCACCGTCTACGCAGGAAGGATTAAGGCTTTGCAGCCTCCTGCGGTCTTGGACGGAGGTCGAAGCCCCCAACCAATCAAGGCGCAAAATTATAGATTAAATTTTGCGCCTTGTAAAATCCATCAACTAGCCCTGAGCTTCCAGAGAAGCTTGGTCTACGGCAACACCGGCACCCATGGTGGTGGAGATGCTGACTTTCTTGATGAAGATACCTTTGGCGGAAGACGGCTTGGCCTTTTTCAGGGCAACCAGCAGTGATTCCAAGTTTTCTTTCAGCTGAACTTCGTCGAAAGAAACCTTACCCAGAGTGGTATGGATGATACCATTCTTGTCATTACGGTAACGAACCTGACCGGCTTTGGCATTCTTCACAGCTTCAGCAACGTTCGGGGTTACAGTACCGACTTTCGGGTTCGGCATCAGGCCACGCGGGCCCAGGATTTGACCCAGTTGACCAACAACACGCATGGCATCCGGGGATGCGATCACGACGTCGAAGTTCATCTCGCCTTTCTTGACCAGATCGGCCAGGTCATCCATACCAACCAGTTCAGCACCGGCAGCTTTGGCAGCTTCGGCGTTGGCACCCTGGGTGAATACGGCAACACGTACATCGCGACCGGTACCGTGCGGCAGTACAGTAGCACCACGAACGTTCTGGTCAGATTTACGAGCATCGATACCCAGATTGACAGCAACGTCAACGCTCTCAACGAACTTGGCGGTAGCCAGTTCTTTCAGCAGGGCAATGGCTTCGTTGATGGAGTACTCTTTGGTACCGTCAACTTTTTCGCGAATAACGCGCATACGCTTGGAAAGTTTTGCCATTGTCTTAATCCTCCACTACCAGGCCCATGGAACGAGCGGAGCCTGCGATGCAACGTACTTTTGCATCCAGATCGGCACCGGTCATATCCGGCTCTTTGGTCTTGGCGATTTCTTGCAGCTGGGCAACAGTCACCTTACCAACCTTGTCTTTGTTCGGCTTGGCTGAACCAGACTGGATACCGGCAGCTTTCTTCAACAGGAAGGCAGCAGGCGGAGTCTTGGTTTCGAAGGTGAAGGAACGGTCGCTGTAAACGGTGATCACGACCGGAGTCGGTGAGCCTTTTTCCAGCTTCTCTGTACGAGCGTTGAACGCCTTACAGAATTCCATGATGTTAACACCGTGCTGACCCAGAGCAGGACCAACGGGAGGGCTGGGGTTAGCACTGCCAGCCTTAACTTGCAGCTTGATATAAGCTGTGACTTTCTTAGCCATTAGAAAAATACCTCAGAAATGGGTTCTAGCGCCTCGGAGACATGCTCCTGCAAACGGCTCCCCAACTAATAAAGGGGCAGCGAATTATAGTGACATTCGCTGCCCCTGACAACCGTTAACGTACAGAGTTTAATCAGCCCTTTTCGACCTGACCAAAATCCAGTTCTACCGGCGTTGAGCGACCGAAGATCAAAACAGAGACCTTCACGCGGCTCTTCTCGTAGTCCACCTCTTCAACGGTACCGTTGAAGTCGGCGAACGGACCATCGGCAACCCGCACCATTTCACCCGGTTCAAACAGGGTTTTCGGACGCGGCTTGTCGTGGGCATCTTGCAGGCGGTTCAGGATCGCATCGGCTTCCTTATCAGAGATAGGAGCCGGGCGATCAGAGGTGCCACCAATGAAGCCCATCACACGCGGTACGTTACGCACCAAGTGCCATGTGGTTTCATCCATGAGCATCTGAACCAGCACGTAGCCCGGGAAAAATTTGCGCTCACTCTTGCGCTTCTGGCCAGCACGCATCTCGACCACTTCTTCAGTCGGGACCAGTACTTCACCGAACATGTCTTCCATGCCATGCATCTTGATATGTTCGCGCAGGGATTTAGCTACCCGACCTTCATAGCCGGAGAATGCCTGCACGACATACCATCTCATACGTTGTTCACGTTGTTCAGTCATGGCTTATCCTTACACTCCGGTAATCAAGTTGACCAACCAGACCAAGGCACCGTCCAGCATGAACAGCAACAGCCCCATCACGGCAGTCACCGCCAGCACAATCAGGGTTGTCTGAATGGCTTCCTGACGGGTCGGCCATACGACCTTGCGGACTTCCAGGCGAGACTCACGGGCAAATGCCAGTGTCGCCTTTCCCTTGGTGGTTTGCAGGGCTACTGCACCAGCAGCAGCAATGACAACGACCACACCCAGGGCGCGGACGGCAGCGACAACATCGTTGAGCAGGTAATTACCCACTACAGCGGCCGCCAGGATGATGAAAACCAGGCCCCAAAGCAGGGTATCCTTGCTTCCGCCCTGGCTCTCAGAACTAACACTCATACAACCCACCTGTATCTGACGTAACCAAAGACACAAAAGCCCCGTACGAGACGAGGTATATGGCAGGGGCGGCAGGACTCGAACCCGCAACCATCGGTTTTGGAGACCGCTGTTCTACCAATTCGAACTACGCCCCTACATAAGAAAGCCCCTATTATAGGGGCTTTGCTTTATTTATGTAAGCCAAAGATTAAGCAATCACGCTGGCTACAACACCGGCACCTACGGTACGGCCACCTTCACGGATAGCGAAACGCAGGCCGTCATCCATTGCGATCGGCGCAATCAGGGTAACAACCATTTTGATGTTGTCGCCTGGCATTACCATCTCTACGCCTTCCGGCAGTTCGATGGTACCGGTCACGTCGGTTGTACGGAAGTAGAACTGCGGACGGTAGCCTTTGAAGAACGGGGTATGACGACCACCTTCTTCTTTGGACAGTACGTACACTTCAGATTCAAACTTGGTGTGCGGCTTGATGGAGCCCGGCTTGGCCAGTACTTGACCACGCTCTACGTCTTCACGCTTGACGCCACGCAGCAGCGCGCCGATGTTCTCGCCTGCACGACCTTCGTCCAGCAGCTTGCGGAACATTTCAACACCGGTACAGGTAGTAGAAACGGTGTCTTTGATACCGACGATTTCTACGGTCTCACCGACTTTAACGATACCGCGCTCTACACGACCGGTTACTACGGTACCACGGCCAGCGATGGAGAATACGTCTTCGATAGGCATCAGGAACGGCAGATCAATTGCGCGCTCCGGCTCCGGGATATAGGTATCCAGGTGGCCAGCCAGCTCGATGATCTTCTCTTCCCATGCCGCGTCGCCTTCCAGCGCTTTCAGCGCGGAACCACGAACTACCGGCAGGTCATCACCCGGGAAGTCATACTCGGTCAGCAGTTCACGAACTTCCATCTCGACCAGTTCGAGCAGCTCTTCGTCATCTACCATGTCGCACTTGTTCATGAACACGATCATGTACGGGATACCAACCTGGCGACCCAGCAGGATGTGCTCACGAGTTTGCGGCATCGGGCCGTCGGTCGCAGCTACTACCAGGATCGCGCCGTCCATCTGGGCAGCACCGGTGATCATGTTTTTAACGTAGTCGGCGTGACCCGGGCAATCTACGTGGGCGTAGTGACGGATGGCGGTGTCGTATTCTACGTGGGAGGTGTTGATGGTGATACCACGCTCACGCTCTTCCGGTGCCTTGTCGATCTGGTCGAAGGCGAAAGCTTTACCACCGAAGTGCTTGGCCAGCACGTTGGTGATGGCTGCAGTCAGGGTGGTTTTACCGTGGTCAACGTGGCCGATGGTACCCACGTTAACGTGCGGTTTATTACGCTCAAATTTTTCTTTAGACATGATCGTCCCTCTAAACTAACGCTGAGTACGCGGTGGCAAGCCAACCACAGAACAGTTTATATGATGGATTTGAATCTGGTGGGGAAGAGAGGTTGGTGCTGACAGCAAGGTTCGATTGCCGAACTCACCCGCTAAGGTGTGACTCTTGCTATCGCCTGAGCCATATCAGCATCTTGGAGCGGGCAGCGGGAATCGAACCCGCATCATCAGCTTGGAAGGCTGAGGTAATAGCCATTATACGATGCCCGCATTTCTCTAACCCAAAGAACTCAAACCGCAGAGAAATATGGTGGAGGGAGAAGGATTCGAACCTTCGAAGGCAGAGCCGTCAGATTTACAGTCTGATCCCTTTGGCCGCTCGGGAACCCCTCCGGTGCATAAATGCCACAACGGTAATTCTGCTTGCACCCGTTGTTTTTATCGCTTTTGCTGGGCAAATAACGACAGACATCCAAGCGTCGCGCATTTTATTGTAAGGATTTTGGGGATGCAACCATTGCGCCTTGCAAAATGTGCATTATTGCCGGGAAGTATGCAAAAAAGGACTCACTCCCTGCTCGGATCCGCAGCATAGCTTGTCGCTCCCCACCCCTTGGTGTATGGTCGCCCTGCCCAAGAAACAGTGATGACACCATGACGACAGAGCATAACCCCTATTTGCAATTCACCCGCGAACAATGGGCGTTATTGCGCGATGCGGTCCCCCTGACCCTGACCGAACACGATCTGCAGACCCTGCGCGGTATCAATGAAAAGGTGTCATTGCAGGAGGTGGAAGAGATATACCTGCCCCTCTCTCGCCTGCTCAATCTCTACGTCAAGGCCAAGCAGCGCCGCAGCCGGGTGCTGGAACAGTTCCTCGGCCAGTCCCGCGGCAAGGGCACCTACATTATCAGCATCGCCGGCAGCGTGGCGGGGGGAAAGAGCACCACGGCCCGTATCATGCAGGCGCTGCTGGAGCGCTGGCCGGAGCATCCTCGGGTAGAGCTGGTCACCACGGATGGCTTCCTTTATCCCAACAAGGTGCTGGAAGAGCGGGGCCTGATGCGCCGCAAGGGCTTTCCGGAATCCTACGACATCCGCCATCTGGTGGAGTTTGTCGCCAATATCCGCGCCGGCCATGAGAAGGTAGAGGCGCCTGTCTACTCCCACCTCATCTACGACATCATTCCGGATGAGAAGAAGGTGGTGGAACAGCCGGATATCCTGATCCTGGAAGGGCTCAATGTGCTGCAAAGCGGCATGGACTATCCACAGGAACCCCATAGAGTCTTCGTGTCAGATTTTGTCGATTTCTCCATCTATGTGGATGCCGAGACCGAATTGCTGCGCACCTGGTATGTCGAGCGCTTCCTCAAGTTTCGCAGCGGTGCCTTCTCGGATCCGGACTCCTACTTCCACCACTACGCCAAGTTGGCGGAGAGTGAGGCCAGCAAGATCGCCAACACCATCTGGCAAGATATCAACTATCTCAATTTGCAGGAAAATATCCTGCCGACCCGGGAGCGGGCCAATCTGATCCTGACCAAGGGTCATGAGCATGCCATCGAGCAGATCAAACTGCGCAAGTGATGGCCGGTGAGCACAGTACATGAACGAAGAGGGGGCCTGCAGGCCCCCTCTTCCATTGGTGTCTCTGGCACACCGGGATATCAGTCGCCCCGTCGCAGGGAAATCTCTCCCCCCAGATAGAACTTGATCCCCTCGCTCGTCTCCAGGCGCAGGGCGCCGCGATCATCGATGCCACGGGCAATACCACGGATCTCCTGCTCCCCCATCAAGAGGCGCACCGGCCGACCGGCGAAGTGATCAAGCCGGTTCCAGTCATCGACAAAGTGCGACAGCCCCTGCTGCTCGAAGGTCAACATGGCCTGTTGCAGGTGGCCGAGCATGCGGGCGGCCAGCAGATTGCGATCCACCAGTTCCGGCTGGATGTGGCGAAGCTCGGACCAGGCCTGATCGATCCGCTCCCCCTCCCGGGCCGGCATCGCCAGATTGAGGCCCACCCCGATCACCAGGTTGCAGCTGGCGCCGGCGCTGCCGCTCATCTCTACCAGAATGCCCGCCAACTTGCGGCCCTGATAATAGAGATCGTTCGGCCACTTGAGCTCGACCCCCGGATAACCCAGGGATTCCAGCGCCTGCACCACGGCCACTCCGACCGCCAGACTGAGGCCCATGGCCGCCGCCATGCCCTGCTCGAGTCGCCAATACATGCTCAGGATCAGCTGGCAGCCGAAGGGGGAAACCCAGGGCTTGCCACGGCGACCACGACCGGCAGTCTGGCACTCGGCCAGACAACTCTCGCCGGACTGCAGCTGGTTGACTCGCTCCAGCAGATACTGGTTGGTGGAGTCGATCACCGGGAAGCAGTGCACCGGCGCCATGGGGGCCAGCGCCTGCAACTGCGCCTGATCGTACAGCGCCATTGGCACCGCCAGCCGATAACCCTTGCCGGTCAGACTGAACAGGTCAAGCCCCAGCTCCTTGAGCGCTGCCATGTGCTTGCCCACTGCCGCACGGCTGATACCGAGCTGCTCGCCGAGCTGCTCGCCGGAGTGAAACTGGCCATCGCTGAGCAGGGTGATCAGTGTCTGCCTGATGGGAGTAAGCGTCATGCCAGTACCTCATCGAGCCAAGTCTCACCGGTCAGACCCATGAAGCGCACTTCGTGCTCCAGCACCACCCCGAATTTCTGCTCCACGCTGTCGCGCACATGGGCCGCCAGAGCGATGAGCTCCATGGCGCTGGCTCCCCCCAGATTGACCAGCACCAGGGCCTGCTCCTGGTGGACGGCTGCGCGGCCGATGGCAAAACCCTTGAGACCGCACTGATCGATGAGCCAGCCAGCCGCCAGCTTGGCCTGCCCTTCCCCGGCCGGGTAGCAGGGCATCTGCGGATATTGCTGCTTGAGCGTGTCGGCCAGCGTCGTCGTTACCACGGGGTTCTTGAAGAAGCTGCCCGCATTGCCGAGCAGGTTGGGATCCGGCAGCTTGGCCATCCGGGTGGCGCAGACGGTATCAAAGATGGCCTGCGCCGTGGGCGTGTCACCGAGCGCCGCCAGCGGGCCGTAGCCCAGCATGGGCGTCCAGGCCTTGGGCAGACGCAGACCGACGGCGGTAATGAAGTGAGAATCCTGACAGGCGTGCTTGAAAATGCTGTCACGGTAGCCGAAATGACAATCGGCGGCCTTGATATGCTCCACCTGACCGCTCTGCCAGTTGAATGCCTCCACATAGGCACAGAAACGAGCCAGCTCGACCCCGTAGGCACCGATATTCTGCACCGGCGCGGCGCCGACTGTACCCGGGATCAGCGCCAGATTCTCCAGACCATACCAGCCCTGCTGCAGGGCATGACACACCAGTTGATGCCAGTCCTCACCGGCGGCCACATGCAACAGCCAGTGCTCCCCCTCATCCTGCAGTGCGATACCCTTCAGCCGGTTGAGTACCACCAGGCCAGCGAAATCATTGCAAAACAATATATTGCTTCCACCACCCAACACCAGGCGGGGCAATTCTGCCAGTTCAGGACTGGCCAGGATCTGCAGCAGGTCATCAAGATTGTCTACCTCCGCCAGCCAGAGGCAGTGGGCATCGAGGGCCAGGGTGTTGAGCGTCAACAAGGAGGCGTGGGGGGTGAGTTTCATCTGCGTGTCCCGACAATAGCAAGCGGGCAGTCTACCTTATATTCCCGCCGGACGAAAAATCCCGCCCTCTTTTCGGACTCGATCTGCTGGAGTAGAGTATCCGGCTCCGACTCCCGAGGAAGTACTCATGAACAACCAATTTGCCGTCATCGGACTGGGGCTGTTTGGCAGCGCCCTGTGCGAAGAGCTGCAACGGCAGGATGCCGAGGTGCTGGCGATTGATATCGACGAAAGCAAGACCCGCCAGATAGCCACTCTGTGCAGCCATGTCATCGTCGCCGATGCGACCGATGAGGCTACCGTGGCAGAGCTGGGGCTGGCCAACTTCGACATCGTTTTTGTCGCCATCGGTGACAATCTCGAGACCAGTATTCTCACCACGCTCGTCCTGAAAGAGGCGGGCGTGAAGAAGGTGTGGGTCAAGGCCCGTGACAAATTTCACGCCAAAATCCTGCATAAAGTCGGGGCCGACAAGGTGATCAATCCGGAGTGGGACATGGGCCGACGAGTCGCCCAGAGCATGCTGGACAACCGGTTGTTCGACTATCTGGAGCTGGGCCACGACATGGTGCTGACCGAAGTCGTTATCGGTCTGCAGCAAAATGCCCGCAATCTCGGTGACTTGCATCTGCTGCAACAGAACGACTTCCAGCTGCTCGCCATCAAGCGAGGCGATGTGCTGCATAACGTGCTGACCGGCAAGATGGAGCTGCAACTGGGCGACATACTGATCATGGCGGGCAACAAACACGCCATCGACCACTGGCTGGAAACCCTATGATCAATTGGCGCAGCAGCTACGCCTTCGCCCTGCATCGGGATGACAACTCCCGCTGGAGCGAAGCCAAGCTGATCCTGGGCAGCTTTCTGGTCATCCTGCTGGTCGGCACCATTTTTCTGGTGCAACCCTCCAGCCACAATGGCGAAGTGACCTTCGTCAACGCCCTGTTCACCGCCACTTCGGCCATCAGCGTGACCGGGCTTGGTGTAGTGGATACAGGTACCGCCTTCACGCTGCAGGGGCAGATCTTCCTGTTGATATTGATGGAGATTGGCGGTCTGGGTCAGATGACAATGACACTGCTGCTGATCGCCATGTTCAGCAAACGGGTCGGCCTGCGCCAGCAGGTGCTGGCCAAGGAGGCGCTGGGACAGGAGGGCTCGGTCAACATAGTGGGGCTGGTGAGACGCATAGTGCTGTTCGCCTTTATCGCCCAGCTGATCGGCACCGCTGTCATGGCCATCCGCTGGGTGCCCGATATGGGCTGGGAACGCGGTCTTTACGTCAGCTTCTTCCATGCGGTTTCCGCCTTCAACAACGCCGGTTTTTCACTGTTTCCCAACAGCCTGATGGATTATCGGGATGATCCCCTGATCTCGCTGACGATTGCGCTCTTGCTGATCCTGGGGGGCATAGGCTTTACCGTCATCGTCGATCTGGTACGCAACCGCCGCTGGCGCAAACTGAAGCTGCACAGCAAGCTGATGCTGGTGATGACCCCTGCCCTGCTGCTGCTGGGCACCCTGATGTTCTGGCTGCTGGAGCGCAACAATCCGGGCACCCTTGGCGGCGCCTCCCTTGGGGGGCAATGGCTGGCGGCCTTCTTTCAGTCGGCCAGTGCGCGGACCGCGGGCTTCAACAGCATCGACACAGGGCAGATGGTCCCTGCCGCCCTGCTGTTCATGATGATGTTGATGTTTATCGGGGCAGGTACCACCTCTACTGGTGGTGGCATCAAGGTGACTACTTTTGCGGTGGTGCTGCTGGCGACCCGGGCCTTCCTGAGCAAACGACCCCACGTCACCGCCTTTGGCCGCACCCTCTCACCCCAGATAGTGACCCGCTCGCTGGCCATCATCATGGTCAGCACCATGGTGCTGATGCTGGCGATGTTCCTGCTGATGGTGACCGAGGATCTGCCGTTCGACAAAATCATGTTCGAGACCGTCTCTGCGTTCGCCACTGTGGGGCTTTCCACCGGCATTACTGCCTCCTTGAGCGAGCCGGGCAAGCTTATCCTGGCACTGGTGATGATCTGTGGTCGTCTCGGCCCGCTGACCCTGGCTTTCATGCTGGCGCGCCCGAGCGAAACCCGCATCAAGTACCCGGAAGAGAGTGTCTATACGGGCTAGTTCCAGGTGCCAGATAGAAAAAGGGGCCAAGGGCCTAATGCCGATCAGTTAAGGATCCATTGACCGATCCTGCTGATGTGTAAAAATCCGAAACCTGTTGATTTGGTTTCG
>NZ_JAPDBE010000051.1:0-26978 GCF_027705025.1 Aeromonas sp. D3
CGTTTTGTTATCCGGTTTGAAGCCGTATGACCACTCCCTTTTGTGGGCAACTGTCAGGTGAATACCATCTCCATACACACAGGCAGCCTGAGTTGAAAACAGGTCGCCGCTCATGGCGGATGGGCGACCTGTTGGGGTGCGGGTCTGGTTCACGCCCGTTTTCTGTCGGTGATCAGGCCGTGGCGTTGACCGGCCGCAAGACCACGATGGCACTGCCGAACAGCAGTATGGCTATGGCTGCCAAGGCCACAGGCCCTGCGCTGTAGGCAAATCCGGCGACACAGGACCAGAGCGCCACGCCAAGGTGCATCATGGTCATCGCCAGTGACATCAGCATGCCTCTGTGAGCCGCAGAGAGCTGCGCAATATAGCCCTGCAGCGCGGGCGATCCTATGCCGCCTGCCAGTGCCCACAGCAGCAGCGGCACTATCGGCAGCATGGGCAGCAGCATGGATTGCCCGGCCGGATAGAGGTAAAACCAGACGCTGACCAGCAGGCAGACCACCAAGGCCATACGCATCAGGGTGCGCCCGCTCTCGACCCGGCCAGACAGGCGGGGCATCAGCAGGTTGCCGATGACGCTGATGATGCCAAGCAGAGCGTACAAGCCCCCCACGGACCCGATGGACCACTCCTGGGTATCGCGCAAATGCTGACCGACGAGATTGAACAGGCCTATGCCGCCCCCCAGACCCAGGCACATGGCCAGCAGGGCACCCACAGCACCCGGGATGGCCAGTATGCGGGTAGCCTTGCCATCCTGATGTTTCCTTGATGGCTCTGCCGGCTCCTGGTCGGCTGGCAGCAACGCCAGCGCCGCCGCCACACACCAGGCGCACACGCCAAGCAGGATGAAGGCAGCCCGCCAGGAGAGCCATTGGGTCAGCAGAGCCCCGACGGCCGGGCTCGCTATCATGCCCAGGGTCAGGCCTGCCTGGACCCAGGCAATGCGTTTCATGGCATCTGTCCCTGCGCTGTCTGCGGCCATGGCAAAGGCGATGGGCAACATGCCGGCACTGGCAAGGCCGGTGAGCACCCGGCTTGCGAGCCCCCATTCAAAGTTCTCCACCAGGCCTGTTGCGACTGAGGCTGCCCCGAACAACAGGGCGGCGGGCAGCATCACCTTTATCCTGCCAAGGCGATCCGAGAGGCTACCCAGCAAGGGGGCTACCATCGCCAGCGCCACACTGTAAGCCGTGATAAACAGGGTGATGCGCTCGGGTTGAACTCCCAGATCCTTGCCGATGGGAGCCAGTATGGGGCCCAGCATCAGCTCATCGGCGCCCACCAGAAACGCAATAAAGAACAGCAATATTTTCAAAAACATATCTTTGACCTCAAACGCAATACGTATGTTCAGCGGCAGTGAAGGCGTGAATATCCACCACCCGATCCGGCCAGTGGGCGACGAACTCCCGTTCGTGGGAGACCACAACCACTGTGCCCGGGTAGTCATGCAAGGCTCGCTGCAAGGCGGCTTTGACAGTGGCATCCAGGTGTGTGGTCGGTTCGTCCAGTACCAGCAGATTGGTGGGTTGCAGGGTCAGTCGGCACAGTTTCACCCTGGTCTGCTCACCACCACTGAGGGAGGCAATCGGCCGCAATGCCAATTTTCCTGTTATGCCGAAGCGTGCCAGATGTTGCCGGGCCATCTTGTCATCCACGCCCGGGCACACAGCTTTGACCAGATCCACCGGTGTGGCATCCGGGTCGGCCCAGCGCAGCGCCTGCTCGAAATAACCCAGTTTGAGGGCCGGTGACAGGGTGAGCTGGCCAGATACCGGGGGCTGCTCGCCCACCAGGGTTTTCAGCAGGGTAGATTTGCCGATGCCGTTGAACCCGGTGATCGCCACCTTTTCGCCCCGAGCAAGGGTCAGCGAGATGGGTGCCAACAGGGGGCATCGATAGCCAATGATCAGCTCAGTGGCGGCAAGCAACTGCTGCCCATTGTGCGGGGCGTTACGAAACGAGAAGGCGACGGCCTTTTCCTGCTCCGGTGTTGCCAGCCTGTCTATGTGGGCCAGCTGTTTCTTGCGGCCATTGGCGATGCTGGCATTGACCCCGGCTCCGTTTTTGGCAATGAAGTGCTCAAGCTTGTCGATATGTCGCTGCTGCGCCAGATAGTGTTTCCCATGGGCGGCATCTTCAGTGGCTTTCTGAGCCATGGCTTGGTCGACGTTACCCTTGAATTTGCGGATTTGTTGCCGGTCTATGTCGCAAATGGCCGTGGCAATCCGGTTTAGAAACGCCTTGTCGTGAGAGACCACCATAAAAGCTCCCTTGAAGCCGCTCAGGTAGTTCGCCAGCCAGTCAAGGTGAAGGGTATCCAGATAATTGGTCGGCTCGTCCAGCAGCAGGACATCCGGCGCGAGCAACAGCAGGCGGGCCAGCATGACCTTGTGCCTTTGTCCGCCGCTCAATTCCCCCAACCGGGTATGCATACCCAACTGAGTGATCCCCAGGCCACCCGCCACCGCATCGATGCGGCTGTCGACCAGATAAAACGACCGGCTCTCCAGGCTGGCCTGAAGGGTGGCGGCACGTGCCAGATGGCGGGCTTGGATGCTTTTCGCCAGGCAGGCGTAGATGGCCATCATCTCTGCCTCCTGCCGGTAGAGATCTGCAAAAGCGGTTTGCAGGTATTCGCGCACCCTTGTTTGCGCGTCCATCTCGGCATGCTGATCCAGATAACCGAGGCTCACAGCGGGCTGCCAGAGGATGTCGCCCCCGTCGGGCAACAGTTCCGCCTGCAGCAGTTTCAGCAGGGTGCTTTTCCCTGCGCCGTTTTTGCCCGTGACGCCGATATGCTCGCCGGCGAAGAGGGTGAAACTGGCCTGCTGGTAGAGGGTCTTGTCACCCATGTGACAAGTCAGGTTTTGAATGGTGAGTAAACTCATGGTGCTACATCCATAAAAAACGGGGGGCTGGTACTTGGCGTACCGGCCCCCCGTTTCAAGCAATATTGAAACTTTGTCCTGAATATCAGAAACAAAAAGGCCGGCGATGAAGCATCTCGCCGGCCTGAGTCCCCTGTTTTCATCAGATGCAGGGCAGCCTCCCTGTGAGAGGGCGTGCACGCAGCTGATGAAGATTCAGAAGAGGGATGGCTCCGGGCAACACTTCATCGTGTTAGTGCACGGAGCACAGCCTCCTGACAGAGCATTTGAACAGGATGTACAACATTGAAAAGCGGTCCAATAAAAATTCTGGTCGCAAAGTACACAGAACCCGCTTGCGAGTCAAATAACCATCGGTTGAACGCCTGGAGCAAGCACTCGCTACTCGTGGTGCAAGGTGATGCAATCCAGGCCGCCGTTGCCCCTGAGCAGAGCCTCCGCCTGGTTAAATCCCGCCCGCCTGCTGCTTGCTGTCTGACCCACGAAATAGGTGGTCAGCTCGGGCACCTCGCGTTTCAACCAGGCGCCGAAGGCCTGATTCAGGGGGGCTATGCTGGCGGCGTTGGTGATGTAGAAGGGTTGCTGCGCCGTGCCCATGATGCCGTTCATCCAGTTCACCGCCCGCTTGTTCACGTTGAAGGCGCCCGGGGTGGCGATGGGGGTCAGACCTGCGTCGGTCAGCTGCTGCCGGATGAGGGCATGGATCTTGTGCCAGCGTTCGGCCTGTTGTTTCAGGCTGGCGAGGGTCTCGGTGAGGCCCTGGCGCTCGCTATCGTTCAGGCTGCCGTTGCTGGCCAGCACCTGCTGGATCAGCGCCTCGCTGGCCGCAGGGTCGTTGAACAGGATGCGGCCATCGGCCAGCGGGCGCATGGCCATGTCGAGGTGAAAACCGGGTTGGGCCAGGATCACCAGATCGCGCTCGGCCACCTTGAGCTCCTGTGCCATCAGGCGCTGGCTGATGGCCATCATGGCGAGGAAACGGCGGGTCTGCTCATCCAGCTCGGCGCCGGCTAGCCCCTGGCGCTGGTAGCCGCCGGCCTGCAGCATGGGCCCCAGCCGGGTCAGGGTGGCGGCATCGGCCTGAAGCGTTTGCAGCTCCTTCTCTATCTGATCATCAGCAAAGTCGGAGTGGAGATCGGCGGTGACCACCAGGCTGGCGTAGTCCTGTTTCAGCCGGGCCAGCAGATCGAAGGAGGCAGGCAGCGTCTGGTCATGGAGCGCCCGATAGCGCTCGGCGATGAGCGCGCCCTGCTGCTGGCTCAGAAACATCCGCTGCTCCGCAGCCTGGCGGGTCTCCCAGTCCACTTGGTACTGCGCCAGCTCGGCCTTGGCGCGCGCGGTTCTGGCAAATGCGTGGCGCTGCTCGGCGTTCAGATCCCGGGGCAGCAGGTTGGCCGCCTCCAGCAGTATGAGATCAATCTCGGTATCGTGGCCGTTCTGCACCGTATGGGGGCTGCCCAGCCACTCCCGTTCGATCAGCTGCAGGCGAAAGTCACCGTCGCGCTCCATGGTCTCCTGCCGAGTAGCGATGCGCTCCCTATCCAGCCGGCTGTGGTGCAGAGTGGTCTGAAGCAGGGCATCGCGACCGATCAGGGCATAGGGGGTACCGTCGGCCCGCTGGCCGGTCAGCATGTTGCCGCCATCTATGATGGAGAAGGTCGGGATCAGCTCCCGTCCCTGCTCGTTGGCAAAGGTGTCGGCCTGGGCCAGCATGCCATCCTCCAACCCCTGAGAATCCTGGTTGCCCAGACTGTGGTGGCCCTCCTGCTCGGCCTGTGGGCTCTGCGCTGTCAGGGCTGTGATGAAGGCGTGGTAGTGACCCTTGTCGGCCAGTGGCGCCCTGGGGCGGAAGACGAGGGCGCCATCCCGTGACAGCCACATGTTGTCTTCGGTCCATTTGTACATGTCGCCATGGGTGTTGACCGAGAATCCCTGCTGCTTGCCGATCTGCTCCAGCTCAGCCACCAGCTCGGGTTCGGTCTGAATTGGCAGATGGAGCTGGTGGATCCGGTTGCCCAGATCGTCCTGCGCCAGCTGGAAGGTGCGAGCGAGGGCGGGCGTCTCTGGTCCATGGCTGGCCAGCGGGTCGTCCGGGAATATGATGGGGGTTGCCGTGGCCGAATTGAGCCAGAAGAGGGTCGAGATGGCGAGTGCCACACCGGTTTTACGCATGATGATTACCTTTTTGTTATGGCGGGATAAGTATCCCGCGAGCCTGAACTGCATGTTGGCGCCGAGCGAGGATCTCCTCGCGCCGGATGGAAACCATAAGGTTCAGGCTCGGAATAACAAGGCCGCAGATTTGAATTGACTTTTAACCCTTACTAAAAAGCACAAAATACATCCTGTAAATAACCATTCAATATACTTTCATTCATTATTACTTAATTAGAAACAACGTGTTGTAGTGTCTCTATTATCTATAAAGAGATCGGTTTTTATATTTCAGGCTGGTCGCCACACGCCTGAAAATACGAAGTTTTTAAGTGATTAAAGATAAATGGTGCAGGCCAATAGGGAGGAGAACCATACAGGGAAATAACGGGGTCAGGATCTGGTCATGTATTGGCGGCGATAAACGAGACGGATATTGGGAGCCAGCACAAGCGGGGAGGCCATGTGCCGGCCCCGAAGCGCCGCCTGTCACTCACCCGCTTATGCCAGCATCAGCCAGACGGTGGCCTGATAGGGAGCAAAGTGAGTCGTGGGCGCGTCCGGATAGTTGCCCATCAGCAGGGTGGCCCCCCTCTCCACCATGTCAAGATGGGGCATGGGCAAGGTGCCCGCGGTGAGATTGGCGAGCAGCAACAGGGTGTGGGTCTCGCCGGTGGCAGGATCCCGCCACCGGCGGCGGTAGCTAATGCGCTGTGGATCGTCACAATCGAGCAGCTCGAAGTCGCCGTGGCGAATGACGGGGTGGGCCTTGCGCAATGCAATCAGCTGGCGATAGTGGTGAAACAGGGAGTCGGTGCGGGCCAGTTGCCCGGCGGCATTGATCTCTACGTGGTTCTCGTTGACCGCGATCCAGGGGGCGGCCGCGCTGAAGCCCGCATGTCGGCTCGCATCCCACTGCATCGGGGTGCGGGCGTTGTCGCGGCCAATCGCATCGATGCGTCGGCTCAGCTCGGCGGGGGCCAGCTCCGACTCGCTGGCACAGTAGTGGATGGCCTCCACATCGCGCAACTCATCGGTTTGCCAGTGGCGGTTGGTCATGCCCAGCTCCTCCCCCTGATAGATGAAGGGGGTGCCCTGCATCATGTGCAGCACCAGGGCCCACTGTTTGGCACTCAGCTCGCGCCACTCGGGCCTGTCGTCGCCAAAGCGGGAGACGGCGCGGGGCAGGTCGTGATTGCCGAGAAACAGGCTGTTCCAGCCCCGGCCGTGCAGCCCCTGCTGGTGGCGGGCCATGGCCCGCTTGAAGGTGAGGGGGTCAAAATGCGACGACCACTTGTCCTGCCCCAGCCCCAGGTGTTCGAAGTTGAACACCATGCTGAATTCGCTGCCATTCGGGTTCGAATAGTGCTGCATATGAGCGAGATCCGCCCCCCAGGTTTCCCCGACCGTGATGATCCCCTTGTTGCCGAAGCTGGCGCCGTTGAGCTCGCGGATATAGTCGTGCAGGCGGGGGCCGTTGCTCATGGCAAGGGGCGACCACTCCTTGCTCACCATGTCGATCACATCGAAGCGGAACCCCTTTATGCCCTTGGCCAGCCAGAAGTTGATCACCTCAGCCATCTCGGCGCGCACTTGTGGGTTGTTCCAGTCGAGATCGGCCTGGCTCACATCGAAGTTGTGCAGATAGTAGCTGTCGAGCGCTGGCACGTATTGCCAGCCGCTGCCGCCGAAGATGGATTGCACCGGATGGGTATCGACGAAGGCTTTATCCCGAAAAACGTAATAGGCCTGATAGCGGGCGTCCCCGGCCAGCGCCCGTACAAACCACTCATGTTCGGTGGAAGTATGGTTGGCGACTATGTCCATCATGATGCCCATGCCGCGTTCGGCAGCCTTCGCAATCAGCTGCTCCATGTCGGCCAGGGTGCCGAACGCCGGGTCTATGTGGCGATAATCAGCCACGTCATAGCCGTTGTCCCGTTTGGGGGAGCAATAGACAGGGGTAAGCCAGAGTATGTCGACCCCAAGCTCGGACAGATAGTCGAGGCGCTGGCAAATGCCGTGGATATCCCCCATGCCATCGCCGTTACTGTCCTGAAAGCTCATGGGGTAGATCTGGTAAATCACACAGTTATCGAGAGGGGTCATGGGTCAGGCCGGGCACAGAGAGATGACCCCATTCTAGGTGTTTGCAGATGCGTGGGGCAGGGTGTGGGAACGTCTGAAAAGGGTTCCATAATTGACTGATTGTCAAAAATGAGGGGAGGGTCACAGCGCCGCTCTCCCTTGCCACATGCGTGGCAGGAATGGCGGCGCCTTCAAGAGCTGTGGTGGGTAAGGATTATCGGTTGGCCGTGACCTGTTCAGCCTGCTGGCGCTCAGCCTGTGCCTCCAGCTCCTTGCCGAGGAAGTAGTTGAGGAAGGTGCGGATCACCGCAATGATGGCGAGACGGATCAGCTCCTCCTTGCTCGGCGCGACAGTGGTGGCCAGTATGTCGGCGGCGAGCTGGAACTCCAGCGCCAGAATGAGCCAGCTGCCAAAACAGAGCCGGATCCGCGGAAAGCCGGGCTGGTGATCCCGTACCCGCGCCGCCAGCCAGAGGGTCTTGCCAAGGCCAATGACCACGCAGGCGATGGAGATGATCTCCAGCAGCAGCTGGAACAGCTCGACCCCGTGCATCATCGCCTCTTTCAGGCTCGCTATCTCAAACACGTTTGGCTCCTCCAGGATGCAAAGTGGACACTATTAGCATATTGCTCGGCCAAGGCCAAATCGGACTCGGGTCATCAATCAGGCAAGCAGTTTGAACTCAATTACATAGAGTGGCGGCAGGTCAGGGTAGATATCCCGGATCACCTGTTTTAGCTCCGCCAGGGTCATGTTCTCCTGGCGGGCGTGTTCGTCGTTGAGGGCATCGAAGGCGACCGACGTGACCGACAGTACCTCAATGGTGCCGAACGGCTGGTGCTCGGGGTTGGTAAAGAGTGCCAGTCGCTGGCCCGGTTGCCACCGGGCTTCGCTCTCGTCGCGAATGGTGATGGTCTTGCGGCCCGCCTGAATATCGGTCACGAAGCGGCTGAAGAAGGTGAACTCTGGGTAGGATTGGGAATGCATGGGATGTCTCTTTGATTGCAGTTAAAGGTTGAGGTAGGCGCGCAGTTTGGCGAGATCGGCGATGGCGAGGCCGTCAGCGCCTTCGCACACGATTCCCTGCTCGACCAGTTCCTTGAGGGCGCGGCGATAGACCCGCTCCGTGGTGCCAAAGCGCGCCGCTTCATGAGCCCGCTTGCGTGAACCCAGCATGGGAGTGCGCTGGCGCTCGCGCCATAGCTCATAAGCAATGTTGTAGGCGATGGGATGCAGCAAGCGGCTGGTGGTGATGTCCAGGGTATCGAGATAATCACTGGCCAGGGCCGCGGCGAAGAAGAGTACCAGGCCGGGTTCTGCCAGCAGCCGCTGGGCCAGCTTGTGCGCACAGATGACGCTGGCATCCAGCTCGGTCTCGGCCACCACGCTCCACTGCACCGGGGTGGCACTGAAGAACTCCATCTCGCCGAAGATCTGGTTGTGGCAGGCTATTTCGCCGAGCTGAAAGATGCGCCCCGAGTGCACAGTGCTGTTGAGGGAGACCCGGCCCGTCTCCACCAGATAGAGGCACTCGCTCTGCTCCCCCTGCCGCATGATGGGTTCGCCCGGCAGGTAGCGGCGCAGGAACAGGCTGCACTCCTCGAGCGCCCTGGCAAATTCGGGTTCTTGCTGGCTGAGTTCGGCGTGAAAGCGACCGAGAGGATAGGGTTGTTGCTGCATGAGAAGCCCGCGGGGGAAACGAGGGCCATGAGGCTAGCAAGAGCGCGGGCCGGATACCAGCGCCTGTGCCATTGAATGTGCCGGGCTTAACGTTTTGTCAGGGGCCGCTGCGGTGCCAGCCTCTGAAAGGGTCAGGATGACACTGGCATACTGCACCAGGGCATGGAGCGCGGCGGCGATGGCCAGTCGCTCGCCTGTCATCATTGCCTGCTCGGCGCTGGCGTAGTCACCCACTCCCTGCTGCACGTCCTGCTCGAATGCCACCACGTTGCAGAGCACGGCGGCAACCCGCACCTTGCGCAGGCGACCCACTGTGAGCAGGGAGGCTGTCTCCATGTCGGCCCCCAGCAGGCCGCGCTCGTGCCAGTAGCGGCACACCGCCAGCTCGTCATCCCGGTAGAAGCTGTCGTGGGATCGCACCAGACCGTGCCAATGGGGCAGGCCGCTGGCGGCGATGTGGTCGAGCAGGGCTGCCTGCAGGCGAATGTCGGCGCAGGCGGGGTACTCGGGGGGCAGATAGGCTTGTGAGGCGCCATCGTGGCGTACGGCCCCTTCCACCACGATGAGATCTCCCAGTGCTATCTCATGTTGCAAGGCCCCCGCCGAGCCGACCCTTACCAGTGCTCGGGCGCCGGCTTGCACCAGCTCCTCCAGCGCTATGATGGCCGACGCGCCGCCTATTCCTGTGCTGCAGACTGTGATGGGCAGTCCCTGATAACGGCCGTTGATCAGGCGAAACTCCCGGTGCTGGCCCAGTACGTCACACGACGCCAGCTGGTTTGCGATGCGATCGACCCGGGCCGGGTCGCCGCACAAAACCACCCGCTCGGCAATCTGATCCGGGCGGCATTGCAGGTGGGGCAGCAGGCTCATGCGATCACTTCCTGCCGTTGGCGTTTAGCCGCCAGCATCCAGAGGCGGGTACCGTTGGCGGCGATAAACAGCAGGATCAGGTACTCCAGCGACATGGCATAGACGCCCTGGGCGGCATAGACGCCGATGCTGATGATGTTGATGACCACCCAGAGGATCCAGTTCTCCACGTATTTGCGGGTCATCAGGATCTGGGCGACCACGGAGAGCACCGTCATGCTGGCATCCCAGAACGGGAAGGCATCGGGGGAGGGCTCAGGGGTTGCGAGATTAGCGCCCAGCAGGTTGAGCAGGGAGACAGAAGTGCGCGCCAGCGCGGCGAACACAGGGTCGATATAGCGGGTCAGCAGGGCAATGGCCAGCACGCTCAGGGCGGCGGTCACCATCAGCTTGGACTTGCTCAGCCAGCGGACTTGCAGTGTGTCCCCCTGATCGTTGGCGGGCCGAGTCCAGGCGTACCAGCCGTAGAGGTTGGCGCAGAAGAAAAAGAGCTGCAGCATCAGCAGGCCGTAAAGCTGGATCTGGAAGAAGATGATGGCAAACAGACTGACGTTGATAAGGCCGAACAGGTAGTTGATGGTCTTTTCCTGACTGGCAAACCAGATGCAGGCCAGGCCAAACAGGGTGCCGATGGCTTCAATCCACGACATGGCGTAACCGCCGCCCAGCGGTATGGTCACCAGGGTGTGATTGATGCTGAACCACTCGAATATGCTCATTTTCGTTTCCTTTGAAAATTTGAAAAAAGGGAGGTGATCGGAACGGGCCTATTCTAGGGGCTGCGCGGGGGCGGCCGCAGGACTTTTGTCCGCCCCGGCCTGAGCCACATCAAAGAATGGGTCAAAGAAGTGTGACGACGGCGCACCCTTTTACGAACCGCGTGGGGGGCGGGATATGCGATGATGCTCCTCCCCTTTATTGATATGTAACAAATCGGGGCAGAACAAGCTGTGGTCTGATGGAGTCCGTGGTTGCACCCTGGTGCAATGGCGGAGATGAACGAAAGGAGCGAGTGTGAATGCCGAACTGATCTGGGTCCTCTGCATGCTGGTGGGGGCTATCTATCTGTTTATGACCAACAAGGTACGCATGGACGTGGTTGCCCTGTTGATCATCATACTGTTTGTGCTGAGTGGCACCCTGACACTGCCGGAGGCACTGGCGGGATTCAGTGATCCCAACGTCATTCTGATCGCCGCCCTGTTCGTGGTGGGGGAGGGGCTGGTCCGTACCGGCATCGCCTATCAGGTGGGGGATATGCTGGTGAAGGTGGCGGGCAGCAGCGAGATCCGCATGCTGGTGCTGTTGATGGTGGCTGTCTCCCTGCTGGGGGCCGTGATGAGCAGCACAGGGGTGGTGGCCATCTTCATCCCGGTGGTGCTGAGCGTGGCGAACCGCATGGGGATACCGGCGGGCAGGCTGATGATGCCACTCGCCTTTGCCGGCCTCATCAGTGGCATGATGACGCTGGTGGCGACCCCGCCCAACATGGTGGTCAACAGTGAACTGATGCGCCACGACATACCCGGCTTCGGCTTCTTCGACTTCTCTCCCATGGGGGTCATAGTGCTGGCGATGGGGATCCTCTACATGCTGCTGATGCGGGGCTCCCTGGTGTGTGAAGGGGAGGAGGGCAAAGGCAAGCCGGCAGGACGCAGTACCATGCGGGAGCTCATCCGTGATTACCGCCTGACCGGGCGGGCTCGCCGCCTGGCATTGCGCCCGGATTCCCCCCTGATTGGCCACACGCTGGACGAGTTGCAACTGCGCGCCCGTTACGGTGCCAACGTCATTGGGGTGGAGCGCTGGCGCAAGTTCCGGCGGGTAATGGTCACCGTCTCCGGCGTTACCGAGTTCCAGGCCAGGGATGTGCTGCTGATCGACATGTCCGATCCCGAGGTGGATATTCGCGAGTTTTGCAGCGAGGCTCGGCTCGAGCCCATGATACTGCGCGGTGAGTATTTCTCCGATCAGGCGCGGGAGGTCGGCATGGCCGAGGTGTCGCTCATTCCCGGCTCCCGCCTGCTGGGCAAAAGCATTCGTGAGGTGGCGTTTCGCTCCCACTATGGCCTGAGCGTGGTCGGGATCCGCCGCAACGGCGAGGCGCTGACCGGCAAGCTGGTGGACGATCCCCTGCTGATGGGGGACAGTCTGCTGGTGGTGGGGAACTGGAGCCTGATCCGCTTGCTGCACACCCACAACCGTGACTTCCTGCTGCTTGGGCTGCCCGCCGAGGTGGACGAGATGGCGCCAGCCCGCAGTCAGGCCATCCCTGCACTGATCTGCCTCGGGCTCATGGTGGTGTTGATGGTGACCGACCCTGTTCCCAACGTCGTAGCGGCCTTGATTGCCTGCCTGCTGATGGGACAATTTCGCTGCATCGACATGGAGAGCGCCTACAAGGCCATCCACTGGCCAACCCTGATCCTCATCGTTGGCATGCTGCCCTTTGCCCTGGCACTGCAGAAGACCGGCGGGGTGGACTTGATTGTCGGCGGACTGATAGCCGCAGTGGGGGAGATGGGCCCAAGGGTGATGCTGGCCAGCCTGTTTGCCCTGTGCGCCCTGATTGGACTATTTATTTCCAACACTGCCACGGCAGTACTGATGGCGCCCATAGCACTCGGCACGGCCCAGCAGATGGGCGTGTCACCCTATCCATTTGCCATGACCATTGCCATCGCGGCCTCGGCGGCCTTCATGACGCCAGTCTCGTCGCCGGTCAATACCCTGGTGCTCGGGCCTGGCAATTACAAATTCATGGATTTCGTGCGCATTGGCGTGCCCTTCACCCTGCTGGTGATGGTGGTGAGCGTCATCGCCATCCCCTGGTTCTTCCCGTTCTGACCTGTGGTTATCAGGGCAAAGAGACAAGCGGCTTGCGAGCCGCTTTTTATTGGGCTGTCGCGAGTACAGGGAGGGGCAACCGCGGTTGAGCAGGGCTGTGGTGTGAGCTGGGCAAGGGATGACAAGAGGCTGCCAGGTGAAAAACAGGTACAAAAAAACCAGCATGAGCTGGTTTGTTTGGTACTGCTATTAATGGTGCGGAAGGAGAGACTCGAACTCTCACACCTTGCGGCGCCAGAACCTAAATCTGGTGCGTCTACCAATTTCGCCACTTCCGCAGTATTAATGGTGGCTATGACGGGATTCGAACCTGTGACCCTCGCATTATGAGTGCGATGCTCTAACCAACTGAGCTACATAGCCGTCTTGTGCTCGACGCGAGTCAAATACAAGTAAGAATGGCTGGGTACTAGGGTTTGGACCTAGGCACGTTGACGAGATCAAAATCTCTCACGCTTACCACAGCAAATCATCGACAGGTCGATGACGGGTAAAAATGGCTGGGGTACTAGGATTCGAACCTAGGAATGGCGAGATCAAAACCCGCTGCCTTACCGCTTGGCGATACCCCAACAGAAAAATTAATGGTGGCTATGACGGGATTCGAACCTGTGACCCTCGCATTATGAGTGCGATGCTCTAACCAACTGAGCTACATAGCCGTCTTGTGCTCGACGTGAGTCAAATACAAGTGAAAATGGCTGGGTACTAGGGTTTGGACCTAGGCACGTTGACGAGATCAAAATCTCTCACGTTTACCACAGCAAATCATCGACAAGTCGATGACGGGTAAAAATGGCTGCGATACTAGGGTTTGGACCTAGGCACGTTGACGAGATCAAAATCTCTCACGCTTACCACAACAAATCATCGATAGGTCGATGACGGGTGAAAATGGCTGGGGTACTAGGATTCGAACCTAGGAATGGCGAGATCAAAACCCGCTGCCTTACCGCTTGGCGATACCCCAACAGTGATGCCTGACAAAGACTATCAAACACCTTTTAAAAATGGCTGGGGTACTAGGATTCGAACCTAGGGATGGCGAGATCAAAACCCGCTGCCTTACCGCTTGGCGATACCCCAACAGTGATGCCTGACAAAGACTATCAAGCACCTTTAAAAATGGCTGGGGTACTAGGATTCGAACCTAGGAATGGCGAGATCAAAACCCGCTGCCTTACCGCTTGGCGATACCCCAACTTCAGAAATAGTGGTGGCTATGACGGGATTCGAACCTGTGACCCTCGCATTATGAGTGCGATGCTCTAACCAACTGAGCTACATAGCCAACCGTGCTTCCAGTGAGTTGTTGCCTCGTCACTGTGCGGGCCGAATTATGCGTATCTGGCTCTGGGGCGTCAACCCTTTTTTTGTCAGAAAAACCGAATTTGGGTGCGTTTGGCGAGTTATTGGTCGCTGTCGTGCAAAAGCCCAACAATCTGGTTTTTTTTACGACATTTGCCGGAAGATGCCCGACAAGTACAGATAGAAAAGAGGCCAGCAAATGCTGGCCTCTCATGGGATTAGACGTTGAACAGGAAGTTCAGTACGTCGCCATCTTTGACGATGTAGTCTTTCCCTTCGGCGCGCATCTTGCCCGCTTCCTTGGCACCTTGTTCACCCTTGTAGGTGATAAAGTCTTCGAAGGCGATGGTTTGAGCGCGAATAAAGCCTTTTTCAAAGTCGGTGTGGATCTTGCCAGCGGCTTGCGGTGCAGTGGCGCCAACCGGTATGGTCCAGGCACGCACTTCTTTCACCCCTGCGGTGAAGTAGGTCTGCAGCTTGAGCAGCTCGTAACCGGAGCGGATCACCCGGTTCAGGCCCGGCTCTTCGATGCCAAGATCTGCCATAAATTCGGCGCGGTCTTCGTCATCGAGCTCGGCGATGTCCGATTCGATGGCGCAGCAGACCACTACGACAACCGCGTTCTCGGCGGCGGCGATTTCACGCACCTTGTCGAGGTAGGGGTTGTTGTCAAAACCGTCTTCTGCCACGTTGGCGATGTACATGGTGGGCTTGAGGGTCAGGAAATTGAGGTGGCTCACGGCCTCCAGCTCATCCTTGTCCAGCTTCATGCCACGGATCATCTGACCATTTTCCAGTGCGACCCGGATCTTCTCCAGGGTTTCCACTTCCAGCTTGGCATCCTTGTCACCGCCTTTGGCGCGCTTGGACTGGCGATGAATGGCACGCTCGCAGGCGTCCAGATCCGACAGGGCCAACTCGGTGTTGATCACTTCGATATCGTCGGCCGGGGAAACCTTGCCGGCAACGTGAACTATGTTGTCGTCATCGAAGCAGCGTACCACGTGGCCGATGGCTTCGGTTTCACGGATATTGGCCAGGAACTGGTTACCCAGACCTTCGCCCTTGGAGGCACCGGCAACCAGACCAGCGATGTCCACGAATTCCATGGTGGTCGGTACGATGCGCTGGGGATTGATGATGGCCGCCAGCTGGTCGAGACGGGGATCCGGCATGGGAACCACACCCGTGTTCGGCTCAATGGTGCAGAACGGGAAGTTGGCGGCTTCGATGCCGGCCTTGGTCAGCGCATTGAACAGGGTGGATTTACCTACATTGGGCAGGCCCACGATACCGCATTTAAAACCCATGGATTGTTACCTTACTTGATAGATGCTGTGAGGGACGCAGGCGCATCCAGTTATATACTTGCCGGCCTTGACGCTGTGCAAGCGGTTCATGGCCTTGGTCATAGCGTGTTTGAACAGTCTGTCGGTGGCGCAGGTAGACATTCACCCCTGACGTCACCCATCAAATCCTGTTCAGACTTTCTCGGCCTTGAAGCTGTGCAAGCGGTTCATGGCCTTGGTCATGTCTTGTTTGAACAGTATGTCGGTGGCGCGCAAGGATTCATCCAGTGCGGCGTCGATCAGGTTCTGTTCGCTGCTCGGGGCCTTGGTCAGCACGAACCCGGCCACCAGCTCCTTGGCGCCAGGGTGGCCGATCCCGAGACGCAGCCGGAAGAAATTATTGTTATTGCCCATCCTGGCAATGATGTCTTTCAGACCGTTGTGGCCGCCGTGGCCGCCGCCCTGCTTGAACTTGGCGATGCCGGGGGGCAGGTCCAGTTCATCGTGGGCCACCAGCATGGCTTCCGGCTCTATCTGGTAGAAACGGGCCAGTGCGGCCACTGCCTTGCCGGAGAGATTCATGTAGGTGTTCGGGATGAGCAGACGCACATCCTGCCCTTCCACCTGAATGCGAGCCGTGTGGCCGAAGAACTTGGGTTCTTCGCGCAGGCTGACATTGTGCCAGCGAGCCAGTTGCTCCACATACCAGGCGCCCGCGTTGTGGCGGGTCTTGGCGTATTCAGGGCCGGGATTGCCCAGACCGACGATCAGTTTGATTTGGTTTGTCACGCTTGATGTCTTCACTCGCTACTTGCAATGGGCAGACCGCCCAAGGCAATGGGACGCGATATTCTAGCCGCCGACTGGCGATCACTCAACCAAAGCTCGGCAACCGTGAGGGAATAACCCTGGTTCGGGTCGCGAATGGCCGCAAAACGTGCCTCTTCTCGAGGCCCGTTCTGGTCAGTCTTACCTGGGGGGAGCCTTATTCGGCCCGCAGTAGCGTGACGGTCGGTTCACTCAGTGCCGTCAGAGTCGGCCGCTGCTCTCGCACGTATTGCACGAAGGAAGCCGCATCCGTACCGCAATTGACGGCCCTGGCCTGGCAATCGAGCGTTTGACCACTGGCATAACGGGCGTTCAACTGATCGCCGTTCTGCTCCACTTTCTCGACAGGGAAACCGGTCAGTTTGCCATCCACCCAGGCGAGATCCAGCCGATCGGCCCGCAGGGCCTGGGCGCGGGCCAGCGCCTGCCAACCATCGTTGCCGTTGGCGCTGTAGGCGTTCATCACCACTCGATAGCGCTGGTTGTCGACCAAGTCCTGCCACTGCCCTTCGGTCGTCTGCCATTGCAGCTGGGTCAGGTCGCCACGCTTGCCCGCTTCGGTTTCGGTGAAGGTGTAGCGCAGGTGACCGCCGTAGGGGAACTTGCCGGCATGGGCGCTGGCAGGCAGGGTGGCCGTGATGGTCTCGGTCAGCAGGGCGCGCACGTCCGCGCCGCTCAGGGTCAACACGGATAACTGGTTCTTGAATGGCAGCAGGGTGAGCGCCGCATCTCCTTCGCGCAATTCTCCTGCGGGCAAGTCGGCGCGCACGCCGCCCACTGCCAGCAACGCAAAGTGAACCGGGCCACCGGTCAGGGCTTGCACCGCCTGGGTGTTGGCCCAGTAGTATTGGCCTTCGGCCACCAGGGGGGCGACGTCTGAGCCGTGGCTGTCGCTGCCATTGTCTCCGGGGCGGCGGGCATTTTGCAGCGGTGCCGGCACAGTGGCGATAACGGGGCCAAAGGCCTGCTCCAGTGCCGGCTTGTAGTGACTGTCGATGATGCCACGCAGGCGCGGGTCTTCATCCACCGTCACCAGGTTGGGTTGGGCATCGACAAACTTGCTTGCCTGTTTGCCACTCGCCTTGTCCAGCGCCTGCTGGCGGGCAGGGTCGGCGAAGAAGTCGCGGCTGGCCAGCAGTTTGTTTTGACCCTTGCAACCAATGACTCTGCCCTGGCCGTCGAAGCTGACCCGGGCCAGGCCGATGGCCTGGGCGTAGGAGCCGGCCTGCACCACGCAGGTCAGGCCAACGCCGTCCGGATTGGTCACCAGCTGGGCGTATTCGCCGGTCTTGCCCCAACCTATGTTGGTAAAATCGCCGAGCAGGCTGTGGGAGTGGCCGCCGACGATGGCATCGATGCCATTCACTCTGGACGCCAGCGCCAGATCCCGCTCATTGCCGATGTGGGTCAGGGCGATGACGTGATGGATCCCCTTCTTGCGCAGCATGTCCACTGTGCTCTGGGCCGATTCAACCTCCTTGCCAAAACGCAGTTTGCCGACGTTGGGGGAGATATTGGCCATGTCCTCCAGCACCAGTCCCATCACGGCCACCAGTTGCTTGCCCTGGGGCAGCTTGTTGAGATCGGTAACCGGACTCTTCTGGTTGCCATCGAAGGCATAGACCACGAACGGCTTGAGGTTGGTCGCGTGGCGCAGCGCCGGATCGTCACGGGTGTCCAGGTTGGCGGCCAGCAGAGGGAAGTTGACCCCCTCGATGAAGCGGGCCAGCTTCTGGTTGTCGAGATCGAACTCGTGGTTGCCCAGCGCCATGGCATCGAGACCGAACTGGCTCAGCAGCTCGGCGTTGGCCATCCCCTCGTTGAGTTTGAAGTAGCCGCTGCCCTGCCAGGCATCGCCGCCGTGCAGCAGCAACAGTGGCTGATTCTTGGCGAGCGCTTCGGCCTGATAGGATTTCACCATGGTAAGCAGGCGCGGATAGCCGCCAAAACGGGTGTAGAGGGTATCGGTTTCACCCTGCTTGCCAAAGATGGGTCCCTTCAGCTCGGCGTTGACCGGGTCAAACTGGGAGTGAGTGTCGTTCATGTGCGCCAGAGTCAGTGCGAAGGGCTGGTTTTCTTTGCCGGGCTGACAGGCGAACAGGAAGCTGCAGCAGGCAAGGAGCAGCAGCGGGCGCAAGCGATTCATGGATCAATCCTTAACCTGCGGTGGGGCAGGGCAATACCGGGTGTGACAGGGCTAGAAAGACAAAAACCGCCAGCTGGCGGTTTTTGTCACAACAGTGTCTATCAATGCTCAAACATGGCAGAGATGGACTCTTCGTTGCTGATACGACGAATGGCTTCGGCCAGCACGGTTGACAGAGTCAGCTGCTTGACCTTGTCCACCGCCTTCATCTCGGCTGTGAGCGGGATGGAGTCGGTGATGATCAGCTCGTCGATCACGGAGTTCTTGATGTTTTCCACGGCAGAACCGGAGAAGACCGGGTGAGTGGCGTAGGCGAATACACGCTTGGCGCCGCGCTCTTTCAGGGCTTCTGCGGCTTTGCACAGGGTGCCGCCGGTGTCGATCATGTCATCGACGATAATGCAGTCGCGGCCGGCGACGTCACCGATCAGGTGCATGACCTGGGAGACGTTCGGGCGGGGACGACGCTTGTCGATGATGGCGATGTCGGTATCGTCCAGCAGCTTGGCGATGGCACGAGCGCGCACCACACCACCGATGTCCGGCGATACGACGACAGGGGATTCGAGGTTTTTGGACTTCATGTCTTCCAGCAGCACAGGGCTGCCGAACACGTTGTCGACCGGGACGTCGAAGAAGCCCTGGATCTGCTCGGCATGCAGGTCAACGGTCAGCACTCGGTCCACACCCACGCTGGAGAGGAAGTCGGCGACAACCTTGGCGGTGATGGGAACACGGGCGGAGCGGACGCGGCGGTCCTGACGGGCATAACCAAAGTAGGGGATAACGGCAGTGATACGGCCAGCTGAAGCACGACGCAGAGCATCCACCATGACGATCAATTCCATCAAATTGTCGTTGGTCGGGGCACAGGTGGATTGAATGATGAAGATATCGCCACCACGTACATTCTCATTGATCTGTACGCTGATCTCGCCGTCGCTAAAGCGACCTACGGCAGCATTGCCGAGTTTGATAAACAGGCGATCTGCGATCTTCTGGGCTAGTTCCGGCGTTGCGTTACCAGCAAACAGCTTCATGTCAGGCACGGTTTGAAACCTCGGGGTTGCATCCAGTATGTGGGGAGTCTGATTCAGACCCGTATCGTTTTGGGGCAAACGATTTATCAAGTTGACGGGTCAGGCCACTATAGGCCGCTTTCAGGCTAGGTGCATATCGTTACATGTTTCAAATCGGATGGCTGTCGCGTTTGGACAGCCCGTCATCAACGAGGCCGATGACCTCTTCGCGATTAACCCGGGGCACCCTGTTGGCGGCAGACCTGCTTGACGAGATTGCGCTCTTTCAAGTTTCGCTGCGGCCAGTCAATTGATGCACCCGTATCAATCACCAAGAGAATGGCTGGGGTACTAGGATTCGAACCTAGGAATGGCGAGATCAAAACCCGCTGCCTTACCGCTTGGCGATACCCCAATCACTGATTTGTTGCAATGTCACGAATAGTGGTGATATGTTCTCGCCCTTGGCGACAAACCCATCCCATCTTTCCGGCACTTTTGCCAACACTTCCCGAGCAGCCTTTTCGTCTTCAAATTGAGCAAAGACGCAGGCTCCTGTGCCCGTCATTCTTGACGGCGCGTATTCTAGCAACCAGCCGAGCGCATTGGCAACCTCGGGGTGGCGCTTTTTCACCAGCAATTCGCAATCGTTTTTCCACTCCCCCTCCAGCAAGTTGTGAAATGCCATTTTCGGGGTCGCTCTGGGCAGGTCCGGATCCTGGAACACGGCGGCCGTTGCCACGTGGCAATCGGGCTTGAGTACCAGATACCAGGCACTTGGCAATTCGACCGGTTGCAGTCGCTCGCCCACCCCTTCGGCAAAGGCCGCGCGTCCGCGCACAAACACCGGCACATCGGCCCCCAGCTGAACGCCAAGTTCCGCCAGTTCATCTTCGCCCAAGCCTGCCTGCCAGAGGTGATTGAGCGCCACGAGCGTGGTGGCTGCATCCGAGGATCCACCGCCGATACCACCACCCATGGGCAGCAGCTTCTCCAGCCGGATATGGGCCCCCTGCGGACTCGGCAGCCTGGCCTGCAGCAGGCGGGCGGCGCGGATGATGAGGTTCTGCTCATCGGGTACGCCGGGAATGGTCGGGCTCAAGGTGAGCTGGTCCGTGTCCGGCAGCGGCTCGAATTCGAGCCAGTCGCCGTGATTGAGGAAAATAAACAGGGTCTGCAGCTCGTGATAGCCGTCCGGACGACGGCCATTGACATGCAGGAAGAGGTTGAGTTTGGCCGGTGCCGGCCAGCGAATGGTGGCCATTCTTGGCTCCTTGTCAGTCGCAGCCATCAGCGTGCAAGCGTCCATTGGTTGATCTGCAACTTGAGGCGACTGCCCTGACCCGTCATGGTCAGCAGGTGGGGCAGGCGATAGCCGTCCTGATCCCGGTAGTCGCCATAGACAATCTGCCACTGGCCGTCACGCACACTGGCCAGGCTGCTGTCGGGATTGAGCTCGAATTCGGCCTTGCCCGGCAGTCCCTTGATCCACTCCGGCAGCCCCTGCACCGGAATGTTCCAGCCAGTGAGCTGATAGATGAGTGCCTCGGCATCCTGGCTTTGGTGCGGGTTGCCCTCGTTGTCGATCAGGGTGATCTCGCCCTTGCTGCGGGAGAGCTCCAGAATGTGGGTACCGATCAGGCTGGTTAGGTTGAGGCGATAGTCATCGCCATTTTGCTGCCAGTTGACCCGGGCGCTGCCCTTCTGCTGGACTGTGATGATGGCCATCTTGCCAGACAGCTGCCAGTGGTTGAGCTGCTCGAGACGAGTCCGCTCTTTCTGCCAGTTGACCTGATCCCGCTGGGGCTGGGTGGTGGTACAGCCGGCCAGCAACAGCAGGCAGCCAAAGGTGAAAATACGCAAGAACAAGGTCATGCTCCAGATGAGGGGATTTGCCACAGTATACGGGGCGGCCGTATTGCTTTTAAAGACTTACCCTTTCTCGTACAATTGGCAGCCTTTGCACCCAGTGTATGAAATGATCGTCGCCCACTCATGAGTTTGCTTGCCCTCGGAATCAACCACAACACCGCCAGTGTCGCCTTGCGGGAGCGGGTCGCGTTCGGCCCGGACTGCATCGATCGCGCCTTGCGTGAGCTGGTCACCCAACCCGGCGTAAGCGAGGCGGTGATCGTCTCGACCTGCAACCGCACCGAGCTTTACTGCAGCCTGGAAAAGGGGCAGGGAGAGCAGGTGCTGCACTGGCTGCAACGTTTCCACGGCCTGAATGCGGCCGAAGTGGTATCCGCCATTTACCAGCATCAGGACGAAGAGGCAGTGCGTCACCTGATGCGGGTGGCCTGCGGCCTGGATTCGCTAGTGCTGGGTGAGCCGCAGATCCTGGGGCAGATCAAGCAATCCTATGCCCATGCCCAGCAGTCCGAAGCGGTGAAAGGCTCGCTGGAGCGCCTGTTCCAGAAGTCCTTCTCCGTGGCCAAGCGGGTGCGCACCGATACCGAGATTGGCGCCAGCGCCGTCTCGGTGGCCTTTGCCGCCGTCAGTCTGGGGCGACGCATCTTCTCCGATCTCTCCCAGACCAAGGTGCTGCTGGTCGGTGCCGGCGAGACCATAGAACTGGTGGCCCGCCATCTGCGCGAGCAGAACGTCACCCGCATGATGGTGGCGAACCGCACCCTGCAGCGGGCCCAACTGCTGGCCGAAGAGTTCGGTGCCCAGGTGATGACGCTCGAAGAGATCCCGGATTACCTGCACGAGGCGGATATCGTCATCAGCTCCACCGCCAGCCCCTTGCCCATCATCGGCAAGGGCATGGTGGAACGCGCCCTCAAGGCCCGTCGCTTCAAGCCCATGTTTCTGGTGGATATCGCCGTACCGCGGGATATCGAGGCCGAGGTGGACGAGCTCTCCGATGCATATCTCTACACGGTTGATGACCTGCAGGGCATCATAGAGCAGAACCTGGAGACCCGTAAAAGGGCCGCCGCCGAGGCGGAGATTATCGTGCTGGAAGAGCGCGATGAGTTCATGGGCTGGTATCGCAGTCAGCATTCGGTGGATCTGATCCGCGATTATCGTCATCAGGCCCAGCAGGTGGCCGATGAGGAGTTGCAGCGCGCCTTGCTGTCCCTGCAACAGGGCGAGAATGCCGAACAGGCCCTCAAGGCCATGGCACACCGCCTCACCAACAAGTTGATCCACGCACCGACCCAGGCCTTGCGCCAGGCGGCGGCCCAGGGGGATCACCATCAGTTGTCCCGCCTGCGCCAGGTGCTGGGATTGCCACAAGAGTAATTGTTCGGGGTGGCCAGCTGGCGGCCCCTTCCTCCATCGAGAAAACAAGATTTATGAATCCGTCACTGATCAGAAAGCTGGAAGGCCTCATCGAGCGCCACGAAGAAGTACAGGCCATGCTCGGCGAGCCCGGGGTGGCCTCGGATCAGGATCGCTACCGCGCCCTGACCCGGGAATATGCCCAGCTGGAAGATATCGTTCATGCCTTCCAGCGCTTCCGCCAGGCCGAAGAGAACCTGGAAGCCACCAAGCTGATGCTGGAAGAGGATGATGCCGACCTGCGCGAGATGGCGCAGGAGGAGTTGCCGCTGGCCAAGAGCACGCTGGAGGAGCAGGAGCAGGCGCTGCAGGTGATGCTGCTGCCCCGGGATCCCAAGGATGACAACAACTGTTACCTGGAGATCCGTGCCGGTGCCGGTGGTGACGAGGCGGCCATTTTTGCCGGTGACCTGTTTCGCATGTATTCGCGCTACGCCGAGCGTCAGGGCTGGCGTATCTCCATCGTCAGCTGCAACGACGGCGAGCACGGTGGCTACAAGGAGGTGATCGCCAAGGTGGATGGCGAGCACGTCTATGGTCGCCTCAAGTTTGAATCCGGTGGCCACAGGGTGCAGCGAGTGCCCGAGACCGAATCCCAGGGCCGGGTGCACACCTCCGCCTGTACCGTCGCCGTGCTGCCGGAAGTGCCGGAAGCCGAGCAGATCGAGATCAATGCGAACGACCTGAAGATAGATACCTTCCGGGCCTCCGGGGCCGGTGGTCAGCACGTCAACAAGACGGATTCCGCCATCCGCATTACCCACTTGCCGACCGGCCTGGTGGTTGAGTGTCAGGATGAGCGCTCCCAGCACAAGAACCGCGCCAAGGCGATGTCCGTGCTGTCTGCCCGTCTGCAGGCGGCCGAGGATGAGCGCCACCGCGCGGCTGAACAGAGCACTCGTCGCAACCTGGTGGGTTCCGGCGATCGCTCCGAGCGTATCCGTACCTACAACTATCCGCAGGGTCGCCTCTCGGAGCACCGCATCAACCTCACCCTCTATCGCCTTGGCGAGATCATGGAGGGGGATCTGGACTGCATCATCAGTCCCATGATCCAGGAGTATCAGGCCGATCAGCTCGCCTCCCTGGCGGAAAACAGCTGATGCAGTCCGTTTGTGCAGATATCGCCGTCACGGCGATGGCGTGCCGTTGATGCAGATCCAGCAGGCCCGCGCCCACATAATGGCAACCCTGGCCGGGGGGGAGTCTCCCCGCGCCGACGCCGACGTGCTGCTCTGCCATCTGCTCGATTGCCGGCGCAGTTATCTGATGACCTGGCCGGAGCGCGAGCTGGATGCGGCCCAGCAAGACAGGCTGCAAGGGTGGCTCACTCGTCGGCTGGCTGGCGAGCCCATCGCCCATCTGGTAGGGGAACGGGAGTTCTGGTCGCTGCCGCTCAAGGTGAGCCCGGCTACCCTGATCCCACGTCCCGATACCGAGGTGCTGGTCGAACAGGCGCTGGCACGGCTGCCCCCCAGGCCAGCCTCGCCGGATCAGGTGCCCTGCGCCCTGCTGGATCTGGGCACTGGCACGGGGGCCATCGCATTGGCGCTCAAGTCAGAGCGACCCGATGCCGATGTATGGGCGGTGGATCGGATGCCGGAGGCGGCCGCACTGGCGCGCGACAACAGCGCCGCGCTGGGGTTGCCCATCACGGTGCGCGATGGCAGCTGGTTTGAGCCGCTTTGCGATCCGCTCCTGAGTCAGGCCCCACGCTTTGCGATGATCGTTTCCAATCCGCCCTACATAGACGGTGCCGACCCTCATCTGAATGAAGGGGATGTGCGGTTCGAACCTCGCTCCGCCCTGGTTGCCGACGAGCAGGGACTGGCGGATATCCGCCTCATCGTCGCCGGTGCGCCTGCTCATCTGTGTCCTGGTGGCTGGCTCTTGCTGGAGCATGGCTGGCAGCAGGGCGAGGCGGTGCGTCAACTCCTGCTGCAACAGGGGTTCAGCCGGGTGGAAACCGTGCGCGATTACGGGGATAACGAGCGGGTAACGCTGGGATGCCTGGCTCATTGATGGTGAATGGCGGGCCTGAGCCTGCCTTTGTTCAAGGACACGTTATGTATTTTGCTCTCAAACATCTGCATCTGGTGCTGATCGCCTCGGCCGTGCTGATGTTTATGCTGCGTTTTTACTGGGTGCAGACCGGTTCCGGCCGTGCCTACAGTGGCCAAATCATGAAGGTGAGCGGCTGGCTGAACGGGCTGGTGGTGCTCTCCGGCGTGCTGCTGTGCATGGTGCTGGATCTCAATCCACTCAACAACGGCACCCCCTGGCTCAGTGAGAAGCTGACCGCCATCCTGGTGGTGGCGTTTTTGGCCATGATGGCACTGCGACTGGCTCGCAATAACGGTATCCGCTGGTTTGCCTTCCTCGGCGCCATCGGTTGGGTCTTCTTTATCGCCAAACTGGCCGTATACAAGCAGGCCAGTCTGTTCGGTTAAGGATGATGACGATGATACGTGTAGACGAATGGACCGATTTCGAGGCCCACGACATCGCCGAGTTGGCGCTGTCGGTAAGTGACGAGATCCATGGCATCAGTGGCCGCGGTGAGGCCGAGCTGGCCCGTCTCGATGCCTGGCTGGACGAAGCGATTGCCGAGGGCAGTTGTGACGAAGTACGCCGCCAGCTGTTGCAGGGGTTCTACCAGACCCTGGGTTTTCACGGTGACTGGCAGGATTATTTTTCTGCCGCCAATTCCGATCTCGCCCAGGTCCTTGCCACCAAGCGTGGCATACCGGTTAGCCTCGGCATTCTCATCATACAACTGGGCCGCAAGCTCGGGCTGGATGTGGAGGGGATCTGCTTCCCCGGTCACTTCCTGGTGAGCTTTGCCGGCAGCGAAGGCGAGGTTTATGTGGACCCCTTCACCGGTGACGAGTTGAGCCTGCACCACATGGAGTTGTTGCTGCGCGGTGCCCTTGGCAATCTGGCCACCCTGACCCCTGAACACCTGCAACCCTCGGGCCAGTGGGAGATCATCGAACGGCTGCTCAACGTCAGCAAAGGTGCTCTGCTGCGGGAAGATCGTATGACCGAAGCCCTGCGTTGCAGTGAGCTGCTGCTGCGTATGAAGCCGGGCGATCCCCTTGAGACGCGGGATCGGGGTTTCATCTATGAACAGCTCGACTGCCCGCGTTTCGCCGCTGACGATTTTGAATACTTTATTGAACAATGCCCGGACGATCCGGTGGCCGATGTGCTCAAGGTACAACTGGCCGCGCTGGATCTTAGCCCCAAGCCCCTTCATTAAGGATGCCCGGGAACTGAAACAGAAGGATATCAAGGCCGGTGTGCCCAAGGCGCAACGGACCGACTTGGATGCAAGCCCCCAAGCCCTTCACTTTAAGGATGCCTGGGAACTGAAATAGAAGAATATCAAGGCCTGTGTGCCCAGAGCGCAACGGACCGACTTGGATGCAAGCCCCAGCCTCTTCACATTAAGGATGCCTGGGAACTGAAACAGAAGAATATCAAGGCCGCTGTGCCCAGGGCGCAACGGACCGACTTGGATGCAAGCCCCCAGCCTCTTCACTTTAAGGATGCCTGAGATGGAACAGAAGAATATCAAGATCAATGACATCGATGTAGCCAACGACAAACCGTTCGTGCTGTTTGGTGGCATGAACGTGCTGGAATCCCGCGACATGGCGATGGCGGTGTGCGAGAAGTACGTGGAAGTGACCAGCAAGCTTGGCATCCCCTTTGTGTTCAAGGCGAGCTGGGACAAGGCCAATCGCTCCTCCATCCATTCCTACCGGGGTCCTGGCCTGGAAGAGGGGATGAAGATCTTCCAGGAGCTCAAGGCGACCTTCGGCATGCCGGTGATTTCCGATCTGCATGAAGTGCATCAGGCCAAGCCGGTTGCCGAGGTAGTGGATGTCATTCAGCTGCCCGCCTTCCTGGCGCGCCAGACCGATCTGGTGGAGGCCATGGCCCGCACTGGCAACGTCATCAACATCAAGAAGCCGCAGTTCCTGAGCCCGAGCCAGATGAAGAACATCACCGACAAGTTCGAGGAGTGCGGCAACGACCGTCTGATCCTGTGCGAGCGCGGCGCCAACTTTGGTTATGACAACCTGGTGGTGGACATGCTGGGTCTGGGAGTGATGAAGAAGAGCACGGGTGGCTATCCGGTGATCTTCGACGTGACCCACTCATTGCAGTGCCGCGATCCGCTGGGGGCTGCCTCGGGTGGTCGTCGGGATCAGGTGACCGAGCTGGCCCGTGCCGGCATGGCGGTTGGTCTGGCGGGTCTGTTTATCGAATCCCATCCGGACCCGAAAGTGGCCCGTTGTGATGGCCCGAGTGCCCTGCCGCTGGACAAGCTGGAAGGCTTCCTCAAGCAGATGAAGGCGATCGACGACCTCATCAAGGGCTTCGAGCCTCTCGATACCTCCGCCTGATAGCTGCACCCGCCAGTCAGACAATATGGAAAAGGCCTCGCGATGCGAGGCCTTTTTGTTACTGGTGTCCCGTCCTGAATATGGTTTACACCTTTCCCCCACATAAATGGAGAGCCCGATGGGACAAGGTGTGAAACGGACA
>NZ_JAPDBE010000052.1:0-26750 GCF_027705025.1 Aeromonas sp. D3
TTAGCGACTAATCAGATCGCACAAACTGGACTGAGTTCCCTTCCTCCGGTGATCTACTATTCGGAACAGCTATTTAGGTCGTTGGTATAACCATGTTTCATTGGTGTTTTGTGAGGCAGTTAATGGCGAGGGTGTGACAGGCATGGTACTCATCTGATGCGAAATCTGGCCGAAGAACGGCTTGGATCCATCTTGTTAGGGAGGCGTTATGCAAGGACATTGTTTGTGCGGCGGCATCGTTGTGTCGACCGGAGATCATCAGGAGGTCAATCTCTGCCACTGCACCACCTGCCGGCGCTGGTCGGGTGGGCCGCTGTTTGCGGTGCATTGCGGTGCGGACGTGCGCTTCACCGGGATCGCCCCTGTCGCCTATCGATCATCGGAGTGGGCGGAGCGCGGATTTTGCCCCACCTGCGGCACTCACCTCTTCTATCATCTGCTGCCGACGGATGAATACATAGTGCCGGCCGGCCTCTTCCAGAGGAACGATTTTAAGCTGGCGAGCCAGATCTTCATCGATGAGAAGCCTGACTTTTACGAGTTGAAGAACGAGACGCCCACCCTGACCGGCCAGCAGGTGTTCGAGCAGTTTGCGCCCAAGCCATGATGTCGCCTTCTTGATCAGCTCATGTGTTATGACGTGCCGGGTGCGGATTACTCAGCCACCTCATTGGTGCAGGCTCGGCAGGACTTCCCTGAGCAGGTCTGGATCGAGGCAGGTATTGAAAATGATCAACCCGCAGGGCCTTTCGATGGGGTGGTTATCTGGGATTCACTGTTTCATCTGCCAAGAGCTGCGCATCAACCCTTGTTGCAAAAAGCGTGTGAGGTGCTGGCAGGTGGGCTGATCCTCTCCAGTGGTGGGCGGGACAAGGTACGGTTAGCTGTGCTGCTGCGTCAGACCTGAATTCAACATCATTCAGGTCTGACGCGGGGAGTCTTTGGTGTGGTCACATTCCGGCTTACGGCTGCTCAGTTGCCTCTTTGATGCAGCAGTTTCGCCCCTGTTTTTTGGCCAGATAAAGCGCTGTATCGGCCCGGCGCACCATGTTGTCGACGTTATCTTGTGGGCCTTGACTGGCGCTGATGCCGATACTGACGGTAAGCGGGATCTCGATGTCGGCGCCCAATGGGTGGCTCTCTGACGCTATGGCTAGCCGGATCCGCTCTGCACTGGCCCAGGCCAGATCCAGCGAGGTTTCCGGCAGCAAGATGATGAACTCCTCGCCACCCCAGCGGCCCAGTATGTCCACCTCCCGCAGTTGCTTGGCAATACGCCTCACCAGACTGAGGATCGCCTGATCCCCTTGCTGATGGCCGTGTGTGTCGTTGACTTGCTTGAAGTGATCGATGTCGAGCAGCAGCAGACTCATGGTATGGCCGAAACGCTGGCAGCGCTGCACTTCCTGCTTGACCAGCTCGTCGAATCGGCGCCGGTTGGCGATCCCGGTCAGGGGATCCGTGGTGGCCGCCACTTTCAGCTCTTCCACCAGACGGGCCCGCTCCGAAATGTCCCGCAGTATGGCGGTCATCTCAGTGGTTTGGCCCAGATTGATCTTGGCGATGGTCACTTCCAGCGGAAATTCGCTGCCATCGCGGCGCAAACCCATGACGGAGGCACGGGCGTGCATGGGGCGCGAGTTGATGGGGGAGTTGCTGAAGGCTCTGAAATAGCTCTCGTGGTTGGAGCGAAAGCGCAGGGGCAACAGGGTTTCCAGCCGTTTGCCCACATAGCTCTCATCAACCCCGAACATCTCGCAGGCAGCGGTATTGATGAGCTCGATACGGGACTCGCTGCTGACGCTGATGATGCCGTCATAGGCCGAGTTCACCACGGCTTCAAAACGCTTTCGACTCATTTTGAGTGCATCTTCCAACTGCTTTTTGGCCGTGATGTCGATGGCGGTGACTATGATGCGGGTGATCCGGGACTGTTCGGGAATGATGATGGGGGAGAGGATGAAACGCCACCAGCTGGTACGCGATAGAGTATCGATGGGGAGCTCGCTCTCCAGCCCGGTTTGCTGGCTGACACAGTCATGCATCGGCTGCTCTATGCTGCCGGTGATGTAGCGGGGAAACATCTCGTTGAGTCGTTTTCCTATGGTGCCCGGCACATCCAGCTCGAATGCCTGGGCAAAGGTATCGTTGGCCGAGACCAGGATGAAGCGATCATCCGCATCCAGGGAAAATACCGCCACCGCCGCACCGATGGCATCGAGAGATGATTTGATCTCGGCATGAGAACCCTTTGTAAACATGCAACCTCCATGACGAATAACATATTGATATTCAGTATAGTGCTGCCGATTTACTCGTTGCGGGAGGCATATGGAGCTTTGGTGTGAAGGTGGAGGCCGGGTGCCTTGTTGACGTCACCAAGACGGCAACGGCAGCTCGTCGAAAAGCGAGCGCTATTCCTCTATGTCCAGCAGCACCAGAATGGCGCTGTCGCCGCCCCATTCACGGGGGGCCTGATGAAAGGCGCGCACATTGGGGTGCTGGGCCAGCCAGCTCGGGATCCGCTGCTTGAGGATGTGTTTGCCGATGCCGTGCATCACGGAGGCGACATGGATGTTCTCTTTCTGGCAGAGGGTGAGCAGGGCGGCCAGCTCCTGTTTTGCCTGATTCTGGTTCATGCCGTGAAGATCCAGATAAATCTCTGGCGGATAGATGCCGCGTTTGAGCTTTTTCAGCTCGAATTTTGACACATCGTCACGCACGTAACGGGTCGGGCCATCCTCATCGAGATGGGGCTGGTACTCGTCGCTGAAAAAGTGGCCAACCCCAAGCTTTTCGCGGCTTTCCCGCAGTTCGCGTTTCTGCTTGACCGGGCGCAGGTCGGCCCTTATGGTATCTTGCTTAATTTTCCGGGTACCTTTGACAGCATCGCGAAACAGCAGGCTTTCCTCGATCGTCGGTGAGGGCGTTTTTTTCATCAGAGGCTCATTTGTCAGGTATGCGTCTTGCCCGCTATACAGTGGGTGCTCGGGCCGGATATTACTCGACTTGGAGGTGGATTTGGACAAGATATTTATCGATGAGGTGGTTGCCGAGATGCACACCATCCAGGACATGTTGCGCTGGGCCATGAGTCGTTTCAACGACGCCGGGATCTTCTACGGACATGGTACCGACAACGCCTGGGATGAGGCCGTGCAGCTGGTACTGCCCGCGCTACATCTGCCGCCTGACGTGGATCTGGGTATGCGCCACTCCCGTCTGACCACCAGCGAGCGCCATCGCATCGCCGAACTCATCATTCGCCGCGTACAAGAACGCGTGCCGGCCGCCTACCTGAGCAACAAGGCCTGGTATGCCGGTTGGGAGTTCTACGTGGACGAGCGGGTACTCATTCCCCGTTCGCCGATTGCCGAGATGGTGGCCAACCGCTTCGCCCCCTTCCTCAAGCATGAACCGACCCGGATCATGGATCTCTGTACCGGTTCAGGTTGCATCGCCATCATCATGGCCCATGAATTCCCAGATGCGGAAGTGGACGCCATCGACATCAGCGTCGATGCGCTGAACGTGGCCGAGCGCAACATCACCGATCACGGTCTGGAGCAGCAGGTCATCCCGATCCGCTCCGATCTGATGCGCGATCTGCCCGCCGGTGACAAGTACGATCTCATCGTCTCCAACCCGCCCTATGTGGACTCCGAAGATATGTCGGACTTGCCACAGGAGTTTCGTCACGAGCCGGAACTGGCGCTGGCCTCCGGCTCCGATGGCCTCAAGCTCACCAAGCGTCTGCTGGCCAATGCTGCCGACTTCCTCAAGGATGACGGTGTGCTGGTGGTCGAAGTGGGTAACAGCATGATCCACCTGGAAGCCCAGTTCCCGGAAGTACCCTTTACCTGGGTCGAGTTCGAGAACGGCGGTCACGGCGTGTTCGTGATGACCAAGGCGGAACTGGAGCAGTACCAGGATCATTTCGCGATTTACAAGAGCTAAGCAGGAGCACTCATGGCAGGGAACAGTTTTGGCCAACTCTTTCGGGTCACCACCTTTGGCGAGAGCCATGGCCTGGCGCTGGGCGCCGTGGTCGATGGTTGCCCGCCCGGACTCGAGATAAGCGAAGCGGATCTGCAGATAGACCTGGATCGGCGCAAGCCGGGTACTTCCCGCTACACCACGCCGCGGCGCGAGCCGGATGAGGTGAAGATCCTCTCAGGTGTGTTCGAGGGCAGGACCACGGGCACCTCCATCGGGCTGCTCATCGAGAATACCGATCAGCGTTCCAAGGATTACTCCGACATCAAGGATGTATTTCGTCCGGGCCATGCGGATTACACCTACCACCAGAAATATGGCCAGCGGGATTATCGGGGGGGCGGTCGCTCCTCCGCCCGTGAAACTGCCATGCGGGTGGCGGCGGGTGCCATTGCCAAGAAGTACCTCAAGCAGATGCATGGCATCGAGATCACCGGCTTTCTCTCACAGCTCGGCCCCATCAAGGCGGAAGGCTTTGACGCGGCGCAAATTGAGCAGAACCCCTTCTTCTTCCCCGATGCGGGTAAGCTGGAGGCGCTCGATCAGTACATGCGCGATCTGAAAAAAGAGGGCAACAGTGTCGGTGCCAAGGTCCAGGTCATCGCGACCAAGGTGCCTGTGGGCCTCGGCGAGCCAGTCTTCGATCGCCTTGACGCCGACATCGCCCACGCCATGATGGGCATCAATGCGGTGAAAGGGGTGGAGATAGGCGACGGTTTCGCGGTGGTGGAGCAAAAAGGCTCCGAACATCGCGACGAGATGACCCCGGCCGGCTTTGCCAGCAACCATGCGGGTGGCATTCTGGGCGGTATCTCGTCGGGTCAGGACATAGTGGTGAGCATGGCGCTCAAGCCTACCTCCAGCATTACCGTGCCGGGCAAGACCATCAATACCGAAGGCGAAGCCATCGAGATGATCACCAAGGGGCGCCACGATCCCTGTGTTGGCATTCGCGCCGTGCCCATCGCCGAAGCCATGCTGGCGCTGGTGTTGATGGATCACCTGCTGCGCCATCGCGCCCAGAATCAGGGTGTGCTGACCCAGACGCCGCAACTGCGCTGATCGGTTTTTCGAATGCCCGGCTGATCCGGGGGCACAATCAAGAAGCACTGTCAATAACAGAGCAAGAAGGCGACCTCAGGGTCGCCTTCTTTATTGGCTTGAGTTTAATGTTTCGGGACTGTCAGCCTGGCTGGGGTTGTGCAGATGCTGGTCGAGGGATTGCTTCGCCCTCTGGATTGCCAAAGCGACAGGGAGGCGGGGCAAAGCGAATGTTTGGCGGGGGCAGGGTGGCGATGGCCTCATTGACACGAGCTATCTCGGCCTCGCTTACTGCCTCTTTGGCAAACATCAGGCTGACTGGCTGGTGGTGCAGCAACAACTGACAGCTGATAACCTTCTCGGCCCCCAGCTGTGTCAGGCGATAGCGTGCGTATTGCCACTCCATGATGACCCCGTCCAGACGGCGGGCCAGCAACAGATCGATCAACCTGTCGTCGGCATTGTATTCGGTGGCGCTCTTGAGGGCTGGGCAGTTCTCCATCTGCTGGGTGGGGCGGGTGCCGCGCAGCTTGCCCAGGCGTAGTGCTGTCTGCTGGCACAAGTCGGGGAGGCTCTGGATACGCTGCCAGGGATTGGCATGGCCCGGTATGGGGTTGTTGCTCAAGAGCACGAAGGTGCTGCGCCGGTAGGGGACAGAGAAACGCGCGAACTGGCGTCGCTCCGGCGTATCGAGTGCTCCCATGGCCAAGTCCAGCTGTTGCAGCTCGATGAGATGCAAGGTGCGGGCCCAGGGCAGATTGCGAAAACGCGTCTCCAGCCCCGCTTGCCTGAGGATCTGGCTGGTCAGGGTGACGTCCAGCCCATCCAGGGTGCCTTGTGGATTGATGTAGCTAAAAGGGGGCCAGTGATTCCAGGCGACCGTCAAAGGGGGCTTGGCGCCAAGGGGCAGACTTGCCCCCAGCGCTATGAGCAGCAGGGCAACGGGTCGCCATGCCCTGTGGATGCGTGTGATATGAACTGCCATGAGCCTGAACCTCCTTGTTCCGGGACTGAGATGATGGTCGCATCTTATCTGGCATCCAGCATAGCTTGATTCGAATGAGTTCTGAGGTGGGCGTGCTGAATAGGACGCTGACCCACTTTTTGGGTTTGTGCTGGGATGAATATCACATTTTTCTCGTTTATCCACAGCAACTCCGTTAGACTGCGCCTCTATTCTTTCCCCTTTGCTCTGCTCCCCGGGGAAATCGTTGTTTTCTCAATAGGCCCAGTTCTTGTGAGATGGCATCGGCTCAGCAGAGGAGCCCCACCACAAATCCCCGGCGCCACTATCCCTAGCAGGTAATTATGAGTTTTTCTTCCCTCGGTCTGGCCGAACCCTTGTTGCGTGCCGTTGCCGAGCAAGGCTACGACACCCCGTCTCCCATTCAGCTGCAAGCGATCCCCGCCGTTCTGGCTGGCCGCGACCTGATGGCGGCGGCCCAAACAGGGACTGGCAAGACCGCAGGCTTTACCCTGCCGATGCTTCAGCGTCTGATGGAGAGCAAGCGCAAGGTTTCTCCGAACCGTATTCGCGCTCTGGTACTGACTCCGACCCGTGAGCTGGCTGCCCAGGTGGGCGAGAGCGTGCGCAATTACGGCAAGCATTTGCCGATGCGCAGCCATGTAGTGTTTGGCGGCGTCAGCATCAATCCGCAGATGATGGCGACTCGCCGTGGTCTGGACGTGCTGGTGGCCTGCCCGGGCCGCCTGATGGACCTCTACAACCAGAATGCCGTCAAGTTCGACGAAGTCGAAATACTGGTGCTGGACGAAGCGGATCGCATGCTCGACATGGGGTTTATCCGCGATATCCGCAAGATCCTGGCCCTGATGCCCAAGCAGCGTCAGAACCTGCTTTTCTCCGCGACCTTCGCCGAAGAGATCCGCGAGTTGGCCACCGGCCTGCTCAACAATCCGGCCGTGATCGAAGTGGCGCCGCGCAACAGCACGGCCGAGCGTATCGAGCAGCTGGTACACCCGTGCGACAAGGCCAACAAGATAGGTCTGCTGAGCCATCTGGTCACCAGCAATGACTGGCAGCAGGTACTGGTCTTTACCCGTACCAAGCACATGGCCAACCGTGTTGCCGAGACCCTCGACAAGAACGGCGTCAGCGCCGCCGCCATCCACGGCAACAAGAGCCAGGGTGCCCGTACCCGTGCCCTGGCCGGTTTCAAGGATGGCAACGTCAAGGTGCTGGTGGCGACCGACATTGCTGCCCGCGGTCTGGACATCGACAAGTTGCCGCAAGTGGTCAACTTCGAGCTGCCCAACGTGGCGGAAGACTATGTTCACCGCATCGGCCGTACCGGTCGTGCCGGTGCTGCCGGTCATGCCATCTCTCTGGTTGCTGCCGATGAAGGCAAGCTTATCAAGGCGATCGAGCGTCTGACCAAGCAGAACATACCGTGCGAGCAGGTGGCCGGTTTTGAAGCCTCCCGCGAAACCCTGGACAACATTGCCCGTGGTATCGGCGCGCCCCTGCGCAAAGAGCCTCGTGACCCGAGCGAGCCGCGCCGTGCAGCGCCGCGTCCGCAAGGTCAAGGCCAGCGTCAGGGCGCAGGTCGCTCTGCCAATGGTGGCAACGCTGGCGGTGCTCGCACCGGCAACAGTGGCAAGCCCAAACCGCAAGGTGCGCAGCGTCCGGTTGATGCTGCTGGCAAACCGGCCCAGGCTCGTCGCCCCCGTCGCGCTACCCACAACCAGTAAGCAGGTGAGGGGATACCCTCACGCTGCATCGGTTGATGTAAAAAGCCCTGCCAATCCGGCAGGGCTTTTGTCATTTCTGGCGGGCAGTTTATTGCCGTTTCGTCTCGATATCACTCCCCATACAGCTTGATCTCCAGCACATTGGCGATGGCACTGCCATTCCAGTGGTACTCCAGATGCTGGGCCTGATGGATCCGGGTAATGAGACAGGGGCGGTAGAGGACATGGCAATTGTGGCCGCTGTGACGCACCGAGCGGTAGTGGATGCCATCCACCCCCCGGGTTTTCTGCTCCAGGGCAAAGACTTGAGACTGGCTATAGCTGGTGGCGTGATAGAGAGGGGTGGAGAGAAATGCGTCCCCTGTGATATCGACCAGGTTGGCACTGAACTCGGCACAGAGCACCCGCATCTGCACTTTCTGGGCAGGTTCTCCGGTGTAGCCGAAGATCCGCTCCTGATGGTAGACAGTCTCCTTGACGGCGGTATCGAGCAGAGGTGCACAGTAATAGCCACCGAAATCGCCCGTGGTAAAACGGGCCCCTTCCGGATTGACATGGGTAAAGGCGGCCATCACATAGCTGCCCCCGTGCAAGCCCACCAGCCAATCGGCCCTGGGGACGCGAGACAAGTCTCCCGCCTCCTCCCGCAATCTGTCGTTGGTCAGTGCCTCCATGGCCCATACCGCCTCCAGTTCGTCCGCATTGGCCACATCTTCATAGACACAGATAGTGGGGTAGCGGCTCGGAATGATCCGGTAGGCCCGCTCTCCCTTGAATGGGATCAGTGGCGGCTCCTGCATCAGGCCATACCCCCGCGCCAGGCGTGCAATCGGGTCGCCACTTCATAGAGATCGGCCACCCGGCCACCCTTCATGATTTCCATCGCGCTGCGACCGGCAAAGAAGGGGTGGCTGTTGGGCTTGCGTACCCAGCCATAGATGCTGTCATCGGCGCTGAACAGCACCCTCAGGCTCTTGTGGATGTTGAGGAGGTAGCTCATTCGCTCCTGCATATCCACGCTGAGGCGGATCCCGCCGTTTGACTCCTTGTATTTGTTCAATGTTGAACGAGATGAAATGCCGAGCAGTGTCAGTTGTTCATCTGTGTTGCACTGCCACTTGTCCAGGATGCGGAATACCACAGGCAGTGCCTTGCTGGGGTCTATGGCGCCTTCTTTCATTGCTTTTTGTGCTGTTGCGGCCATGTCTCCTCCTTCTATTGTTCACGCCGCACAAGAGGGCGTGAAGGGTTTATCTGCACTCAGTGTAGAAGATTTGTACGTATATGTACATATTTGCGTGACTAGTGATGAATATGTACATCGATGTGTGTGCTGAAGAGAGCGGCATGACGGGGCTAAGTGATACCGACCACGATAAGGAGTCATCATTGGGTTTTACTGTACTCCTGCTGGCAAAAAGCCCCGCCAACGGAGGTTGGCAGGGCTTTCGTTATCTATCATGGAGCCAGGGTTACAGAGCTGGCAGTAATCCCAGGCTGACACTCACCTGTACGCCGACGATCAGCACCCCCATGGCACCGGCAAGGCCCAGGGCCAGTACGCCACCCGGGGCGCGGTAGTGGTGCGCCTCTGCCTGCTTGCGGCTCTGCCACACCAGGGTGACCGGCAGCAGTACCGCCAGTACCGCCAGTGCAATGGCGGCGTAGCCCAGCGCCATGATGAAGCCTTGCGGGAAGTAGAGGGCAAACAACAGGGGCGGCACGAAGGTGATAAGCCCGGTCTGGCTGCGGCCCTGCCAGTTGTCCTTGCGACGAGTCACTTTGGCCATGAAATCAAACAGCCCAAGGGTTACGCCGAGGAAAGAGGTCGCCAACGCCAGATCGGCAAACAGGTGCATTGCCTGATTGAACGCAGGCCAGCTCACCAGATTGCCGACGCTGGCCAGGAGGCTATCCAGTGCCCCGCCGCTCTGGATCAGGGTCTGCTGACCGAGCAGCCCCAAAATGGCCACTTGCCACAGCACATAGAGGATCAGCGGCAGGGCGGAGCCCCACACAAAGACCCGGCGCAGCTGCTTGGGGCAATCCCCCAGATAGAGCATGACGCTCGGGATGGAGCCGTGAAAGCCGAACGAGGTGAAGATGACGGGCAAGCCTGCCAGCAGCAACCCCTGGCCGAGCGGCAGGGAGAGCAGGTGCTGCCCTTCTGCGCGGGGCAGCAGCAGCCCCAGTACCGCCACCATGATCACCAGTTTGACGGCGAACATCAGTCGATTGAGGTAATCCACCGAGCGGGTACCGACGCAGACCATGCCACCGAACAGCAAGGTAAAGGCCCAGGCAGCCTGCTCCTGGCTAATGGTCATGCCCGCATCGGCCAGCGCCTGGGCCAGCAGGCTGCTGCCGCCACTGATGTAGGCGGAGGCCAGGGAGTAAAACAGCATCAGGATACAAAAAGAGGCGATGCCCTTGCCCCAGGGGCCGAGCAGGTGATCCGCCAGCTGGTGCAGGTACCACTTGCCGGTGTTGAGGCTGGCTTCCACCTGCAACATGGCGGTGAAGGCCATCAGGGCCCAGAGCCCTATCATCAGCAGCAAAGTGGCAGGGCCGCCCAGAGATGAGGAGGCCAGCGGCAGGGCCAGCATGCCGGCGCCTATGGTGGTGCCGGCAATCAACAGGGTACAACCCAGGGTTTTGGTGTTCATTGTGTCCATCCGGATCGAGAAACTGCGTGTTCAAAAAGAGTGAAAGTGGCGGTGTCATCAAGACGCCTCCGGGGTTGAAACCGGAGGCTAGCAATATCGGAGTGGACGCATCGTTACGAAAAACCCGTTGGTTGTAAAAGTTGGTTGCCAAGTTAACGGATCAAAATAGTGGAAACAAGCCTGTAAAGTCGGATTTTGTACTGGAAGGGCGCAATAGGTGGAAATAAAAGATGACAGAACTATATGCTGGGGAGTGAAAAGGGCTGGCAAGCCAATGGAGGAAAAACGCGCTGGCGAAGATGGCGGTCGCCGCCAGCGCGTGAGGGGGCTGCTTAGCGACGACGCTTGAGGGTCCGGCTCACATAGTGCAGCCCGCATTGGTACTCGCCATTGATGGCCTTGAGGGCGAGATCCAGCGCCTGGCTCGCCAGTGCATCGTGTTGCTGAGGCAGGGAGTTGATGCCAAAGGGGAGGAAATCGAGCAGGCGATCGTCGCCGAAGGTGGCCATGGCGAGCTGGCTCATGTCGGTCTCTTGTTCCAGCAAATAATCCAGTACTCCCTCCATCAATATGTAGGAGGTGGCAACCAGTGCTTCGGGCAGCTGGCCGAGTTGATGATGAAGTTCCTTGATCAGGCGATAGCCTTCGACGCGGGAGAAATGTACTCCTTCGCACAGGTGACGGGTCGTGGTGTGGCTGGCGACAGCCTGCTCGAAGCCCGCTTTTCGTTCCTGACTGATCGTGAGTTCAGGCAGCGCAGTGATCAAGGCGATGTGCTTGAGCGCCGGGGTAAGCAGGGAGGCGGTGAGATCAAAGCTCGCCTTCTGGTTTTCACTGGCGACGGTCACGAACTTGTCGGCGGCCATGGCCCGGTCGATGGCCAGCACATGGATGCCGCGCGCCTGCTGGCGCGGATAGAAGGGATCGTCCGGCGGCAGGCAACTGGCCACCAGCAGGGCATCCACATGGCGACTGGCCAGCATCTCGGCCAGTTCTTTCTCGGTGGCGGGTTCATCTTCCGAGCAGACGATCAACAGCTGATAACCCTGGGCTCGGGCCCCCTGTTCGAGGCGCTTGGCGAGTTTGGCATAACTGGCGTTCTCGAGGTCGGGCAGGATAAAGCCGAGGGTCTTGGTCTGGCCGCCGCGCAGGGAGGCGGCGCGGCTGTCAGGTTGGTAGTTGTGGGCGGTCACCACCGCCATCACTTTGTCACGGGTTGCCTGACTGATGCGGTATTGATCGGCCTTGCCATTGATCACATAGCTGGCCGTGGTGCGCGAGACACCGGCGAGGGCGGCGATTTCATCCAGTTTCATCATATCGGCTCTGTTTGAGTTGCAAGGCCCACGGTCACTGCCAGGTGAGGGCACCGAAAAGTGTGCGCGGGATCATATCATTGAAAAGCACTCTTTGCGGGTACTTGATCAATTGGCTGAAACGATTCAGTCTGAGTGTAAGTGAAACGATTCAGCTTGTCAGCAGGCAATCGATGTCCGGGTATAAAAATGCGATATCGCTCCGGCGGGATGCAATCCGGTCTATTGTCAGCAGGCAAATTACCCGAATTTTCAATTGTATTGATCCGGTGAGCCGCACGGCCAGCCCGGAACCTGATGGAGAATATCTATGTTGAAGTTGGCACAGCAGCAGATTTTGCTGGGGCAGTCGGTGGCGACCAAGGCGGATGCCATCGCTCTGCTGGCAAGCAAACTGACCGAGGCCGGTCTGGTGGAAGCAGGCTATGTAGACGGCATGCTGGCGCGGGAAGCCCAGCACGCCACCTACCTTGGCAGCGGCATCGCTATTCCCCACGGCACCACGGACACCCGCCATCTGGTCAAGAGCACGGGTGTCATGGTGGCCCAGTTCCCCAAGGGGATCGAATGGGACGAGGGGCAGATCGCCTATGTGGCCATCGGCATCGCCGCCAAATCCGACGAGCATCTGGGCATTTTGCGCCAGCTTACCCATGTACTGGGTGACGAGCAGGCGGCAGCTGCGCTGAAAAATGCCACCGATGCCGACACCATCATCAATATTCTGACCGGTGCCAGCGCGGCGAAAGAAGTCCAGTTCCTGACCCTGGCCGACTTTCCCGCAGACGACCGTGACCAACTGCTGCTGGGGGCTGCCGCCCGCGCCAAATCCGCCGGTTGGGGGGAGGCCGCCATGGTCAGCTCCCTGCTGGCAAGTGACCCTGCCTATCTGGGGGAGGGAGTCTGGCTGGCCCGTACGCAGGCGGCCCAGACCGGCTGGGTCGTGGCGACCCCGAGCGCGCAGTTGCAGGCAGGGGAACTGCCGGTCAGTGCCTTGCTGCTGCTGTGCGCCGCCGATGCCAGCCATCTGCCGCAGCTGGACAATCTGGCCAAGCTGGCCGCCGCAGGCCAACTTGCGACGCTGGCTGGCGCCGAGGGCCTTGCCATGTTGCAAGCAGGGCCGGCGAGCGGTCTGTCTGATACCTTCACCATCATCAACCCCCATGGCTTGCACGCCCGTCCGGGCGCCATGCTGGTCAAGGTGGCCAAGGAGTTCGAATCCGACATTCGTGTTGCCAACCTCGATGGCAGCGGTGAAGCCGTCTCCGCCAAGAGTCTGATGAAGGTGATTGGCCTTGGGGTCAAGTGCGGTCATCGCTTGGCATTTCGCGCAGAAGGGGCGGATGCCGAAGCGGCCCTCAAGGGCATTGGCGCCGCCATCGCCGCAGGCCTGGGTGAGGGGGCGCACTGATGGATATCGTCACCATCACCCTCAACCCGGCGCTGGATCTCACCACTCGTCTCGAGGCCATGGCCTTTGGCGAGGTGAACCTGGTGAGCGAAGCCAATTTGCGCGCCGCAGGCAAGGGGATCAACGTTGCCATGGTCTTGAAAGATCTGGGCCGTGACGTCGGGCTGACCGGCTGGCTCGGCGCTGACAATCAACAGAGCTTCGTCTCGCTGTTTGCCGAGCGAGCCCTGGGTGATCACTTCGTGCGCGTGGCGGGCAATACCCGCATCAACGTCAAGATCTCCGAGCAATCTGGCAGGGTCACCGACCTCAACTTGCCGGGGCTCATCATTGACGAGCGTGAAGTGAAGGTCCTTGAGGCCGCGATTGACGAGTTGGCACCACAGGCAGACTGGTTTGTGCTGGCGGGCAGTCTGCCCAAAGGGGTGGCGCCTGATTATTGCGCCCGCCTCATTACCTTGCTCAAGGCCAAAGGCAAGCAGGTGATCTTCGATTGCAGCGGCGTGGCTCTGAAAGAGGGCATCAAGGCTGCACCGACCCTGATAAAGCCCAATCTGGAAGAGCTGAGTCAGTGGGCCGGTCGTCCCATCAAGACCTTGAACGAGCAGGCCGAGTGTGCCCGCGAGCTGCAGGCTCAGGGGATAGCCCATGTGGTGATCTCCAACGGTGCAGATGGCCTCGTCTGGTTTGGTCCGGATGCCACCTGGCAGGCCATACCACCCCGTATGCAGGTCGTCAGTACCGTCGGTGCTGGTGACTCCCTGGTCGCGGGGCTGGCCCATGGCCTCAGTCTCGGCTGGGCGCCGGAGCAGACCTTGCGTCTAGCCACCGCCGTTTCGGCGCTGGCCGTCAGTCAGGTGGCCGTCGGTTTTAACGATATGAACGTGTTGACACCCTTACTCGAGCAGGTGCGTGTGCAACGTCTGGATGACCTTGCCCCTGCTCAACTCAATACCCATTCCCCTTCAATGGAAAACTCAGGAGATGCCCAATGAAAGCAATCTTGGTCACGGCTTGCCCGGCGGGCATTGCCACCAGCTTTCTCGTTGCTAAACGGATAGAACAACAGGCCAAACTGGCGGGTTGGGAGCTCACACTCGATGTTGGCTCCAGCGTACAACCGCGCCAGATCCCCTCAAAAGAGCAGATTGCCGCCGCTGACCTGATCCTGGTGGTGGCAAGTGCCCCCGTGGATCTCGCCGCCTACGATGGCAAGCGTCTCTATCAGGGGAGCATGGATCTTGCCTTGCAGGATCCGGTCGCCGTACTTGACGCCGCCGCCAGTGGTGCCAGTGTCTATCATCATCAGGCTGCGCCGGTCGCCGCCGCCCAGCCGGCCTCGGCCAAACGCATAGTCGCAGTCACCGCCTGTCCGACTGGGGTGGCCCACACCTTCATGTCGGCGGAAGCGCTCGAAACCATGGCCAAGCAGCTGGGTTACCAGATCCGCGTCGAGACTCAAGGCTCGGTCGGTGCCCAGAATGCCCTGACCGCGGATGAAATCGCCGCCGCCGATCTGGTGTTCCTCGCCACCGATATCGAAGTGGACATGACCCGCTTTGATGGCAAGCAGGTGTATCGCACCAGTACCGGTGCTGCGCTGAAGAAGACCCGCGCCGAGCTCGACAAGGCGTGGCTGGAAGCCAAGGTCTATCGCCACAGCGGCGCCACTCAGCCCAAGAAGGAGGAGAAGGCGGGCCCCTACAAGCACCTGCTGACCGGTGTCTCCTTCATGTTGCCCATGGTGGTGGCCGGTGGTCTCATCATTGCCATCTCCTTCATCTTTGGTATCGAAGCGTTCAAGGTGGAAGGCAGCCTGGCCGCCGCCTTGATGACGATCGGTGGTGCCTCAGCCTTCGCCCTGATGATCCCTGTGCTGGCCGGTTACATTGCCTACTCCATCGCCGATCGTCCGGGTCTGGCGCCAGGCATGATTGGCGGTATGCTGGCAAGCTCCCTGGGCGCCGGTTTCCTCGGCGGTATCGTCGCCGGTTTCCTGGCCGGTTACAGTGCCAAGTACCTGAGCGACAAGGTGCGCCTGCCGGTGACCCTGGAAGCGCTCAAGCCCATCCTCATCATCCCGCTGTTTGCCAGCCTGTTTACCGGTCTGGTGATGATCTACGTGGTGGGTGGTCCGGTTGCGGGCATCATGAGTGCCATGACAGAGTTCCTCAACAACATGGGCTCTGCCAACGCCGTGCTGCTGGGTGTCATCATAGGCGCCATGATGTGCTTCGACATGGGTGGTCCGGTAAACAAGGCGGCCTACGCCTTCGGTGTCGGCTTGCTCGCCTCCAAAACCTATGCCCCCATGGCTGCCGTGATGGCCGCCGGTATGGTACCGGCACTGGGGATGGGGATCGCCACCTTCCTGGCGCGCGCCAAGTTCATCAAGACGGAGCAGGAAGCAGGCAAGGCCTCCTTCGTACTGGGTCTGTGCTTCATCTCCGAGGGGGCCATTCCGTTTGCCGCCAAGGATCCGATGCGCGTCATCCCGGCATGCATGGCGGGTGGCGCCCTGACTGGCGCGCTCTCCATGCTGTTCGGCTGCGAGCTGGTTGCACCTCACGGTGGTCTGTTCGTGCTCTTCATTCCGAACGCCATCAGCCATGTGTTCATGTACATACTGGCAATCGCCGCCGGTTCCCTGGTGACAGGGGTTGGCTACGCCATGCTCAAGCGCGGCGAAGAGCAGGCCAAACTGGCGACGACCTGACAACGTCAAGGGTGTAAATGACAAGGCGACCTGCGGGTCGCCTTGTCTGTTTCTGATGGGGCTAAACAAGCGGAAAGAAATGGGCCAGTCCGTGGGCAAGTTAAAAATCCCAGCCGGACTGCGCTGGCTGGTTGGCTTGCTCGGCCTCTTGTGCCTTGCGGCGCGCGGCCTCAACCCGCGCCTTGCGGCCACGGCAAAGACGCATCACCTCCTGCTGCTGGGTCTGTGTCATGGTGAGCCAGTTGAAACGCTCTTCCCGATTGCGCAGGCAGCCCTTGCAGTAGCCCTTGTTGTTCACTTCGCATACCCCGATACAGGGGCTCTGTAGCGGGAAGATCTCGAGCTGTTCCATCCATGGCCTCTCACACCTTGTTACCTTGTTATAACCCAGAAGATCCCCTTTGGAGAAATCCGTCGCCAAGGGGGTGAAGGCGTTTGCTTTCCCCCAGCAAATTTGGCATCTTCCCCGCCAAGCATGAGGCTTGGTGTTATATGAGGACATATGAACAAACACGCGTACTGGCTGACCGCTGCCGTGCTGGGGCTGGCCGGTTGTGCGGGCACTCCTGAGCAGGTGCAGGTGCCCAAAAAGAAACCCGATGCCGGATGTTTTCTCAACTGCGAGGTGCCGGAAAACCTGGGCAAGCAGTATCTGGACGGTGCCCTGCCGGGCGATCTGGTGCGGGTAGAGCGCATCAACAGCCGCCAGCGTTCTGATTTCAGCAAGTTCGGCCCCCAGAGCCGGTTGGTGCTGGAGCGTTCCGGCAAGATGACCCGCCGTTATGGCGAGCTCTATCATCAGCTCTCCCGCTGGGTTGCCAATGGTGGCAATCCGGCCCATATCACCCAGTACGGCATCAGCCTTGCCCAGCTGGGCGGCGCCGATCGCATGGGCAACGTGCTGTTCACCGGTTATTACTCGCCGGTGCTGGAGGTGCGCCATCGCCCGGATGCCAAGTACAAGTACCCCATCTATGCCATGCCAAAATGTGGTGGCCGCTGCCCAAGCCGGGCCGATATCCATCGGGGGGCGTTGGCCAACCGTGGGCTGGAGCTGGGTTACAGCAAGTCTCTTATCGACAACTTCCTGATGGATGTGCAGGGCTCGGGCTTTGTGCATTATGGGGATGACGATCGGTTGCAATACCTGGGTTACAGCGGCAAGAACGGTCATGGCTATGTGAGCATAGGCCGGGTGCTGATCGACCGGGGCGAGGTACCCAAAGAGAAGATGTCGATGAAGGCTATCAAGGATTGGGCCAACGCCCAACCGGAGGAGAGCGTCAAGGAGCTGGTTGAGCAGAATCCCTCTTATGTCTTCTTCGAGCGTCGCCCCACCAATGACGTGATTGGTGCCGCCGGTATTCCGCTGTTGCCGCTGGCGGCCGTTGCGGCCGACAAGAGTTTGCTGCCGATGGGCACCCCCATCCTGGCGGAAGTGCCTTTGCTCGACAAGGCCGGCAACTGGACCGGCAAGCACCAGTTGCGGCTCTTGATCGCGCTGGATGTGGGTGGCGCTGTGAAGAAGGGGCACCTGGATCTTTACCACGGCATGGGTGAGAAGGCGGGTGTGGCGGCCGGTCACTACAAGCACTTTGGCCGGGTCTGGAAGCTGGGTCTGCACCATGGGCCGACTGCTGCGCCCTGGTTATAAGCAAAACAGGATATAAGCGAAACAGGGATTGTAATGGAATAAGGCGACTGTGGCGGGTGATGCCGCTTTTCAGCTAACCCACACAAGGCGCTGATGACCCTTTCCCTGCTCCTCCTCCTTCGAGGGGAGGCGCCAAAAAAAAGCCGCCGGAGGCAATCCGGCGGCTTTTTTGTATGTGCTTATGCCCAGTCTGCCGAGGAGGCTCACCCCTTCGTCAGGTCCAGCCGGATGGCACCGATCGGTTTGCAGCAACAGGGTAGACATTCACCCGGGGAGACAAACGCCAGCGGCACATTGGGGTAGTGCACCGAGCCTGCCAGCAAGGGCGTGCGGCAGGCGCCGCAATAACCGCTGCGGCACTGGAATTCCAGCTGATGGCCGTGGCGCTCCAGGGTCTCCAACACGCTCTCGCCGGGATGGGCGAGCAGGGTGCCATCACAGGTATGTACCAGCGGCGCCTGTAGTGCCTCCTGCTGCGTTGCAGGCTGCAGGGCAGGGGCCAAGGTGTTGGTTGCGTCACTCACGGTTCAACGTCACCTGATAAATTGTCTGCATCTAGGTTTCTGCCGGTCTGACCAAGCAGCATATCGGGTAGCTGACTTACAGCTCGAAGTCACCGAGATCATCGGCGTGCACTTCGCTGTCGATCCGACTGACCAGCATATTGGGTGCTCACTCACAGCTCGAAGTCACCGAGATCATCGGCATGTACTTCGCTGTCGATCTGGCCGACCAGATAAGAGCTCACTTCCACTTCCTGCGGGGCAACCTGCACGTTGTCGGACGACAGCCAGGTGTTGATCCAGGGGATCGGGTTTTGCTTTGCGCCAGCAAAGGCTGGCTGCAGACCGACCGCGTTCATGCGCAGGTTGGTGATGTACTCCACGTATTGGCAGAGGATGTCTTTGTTCAGGCCGATCATGGAGCCGTCCTGGAACAGGTACTCGGCCCACTCTTTCTCCTGAATGGCGGCTTCCTTGAAGATCTCGAAGCAGGCTTGCTCGCACTCGGCGGCAATCTCGGCCATTTCGGGGTCGTCCTGGCCGGTGCGCATCAGGTTCAGCATGTGCTGGGTGCCGGTCAGGTGCAGCGCTTCGTCACGGGCGATCATCTTGATGATCTTGGCGTTGCCTTCCATCAATTCGCGCTCGGCGAAGGCAAAGGAGCAGGCGAAGCTGACGTAGAAGCGAATTGCCTCCAGGGCATTGACGCTCATCAGACACAGATAGAGCTTCTTCTTCAGCTCGCGCAGAGTGATGGTGCGCATCTGTCCGGCGACGCTGTGAGTGCCTTCACCGTGCAGGTTGTAGAGCGCGGTCGCTTCAATCAGGTCATCGTAGAAGCAGCTGATGGAGCCTGCGCGTTTGAGGATCTGCTCGTTGGTCACTATGTCATCGAACACCTGACCCGGGTTGTTGACGATATTGCGAATGATGTGGGTATAGGAGCGAGAGTGGATGGTCTCCGAGAAGGCCCAGGTTTCGATCCAGGTTTCCAGCTCCGGAATGGAGACCAGCGGCAGCAGCGCCACGTTCGGGCTGCGACCCTGGATGGAATCCAGCAGGGTCTGGTACTTCAGGTTGGAGATGAAGATGTGCTGCTCGTGGGGCGGTAGCGCCTGATAGTCGATGCGGTCGTGGGAGACATCCACCTCTTCCGGGCGCCAGAAGAAGGAGAGCTGCTTCTCGATCAGCCGTTCAAAGACTTCGTGTTTTTGTTGATCATAACGGGCCACATTGACCGATTGGCCAAAAAACATCGGCTCTTTGAGCTGGTCGTTTTGGGTTTGGCAGAAAGTTGAATAGGCCATGGTTACCAGAATGTATTGAATGGATAAACAGGAGAGCGGGAGCTTGTCGCTCCCGCCCGGTTGTCAGATCTTGCAATGGCTTATATTTTACAAGCCCCACCGGCACAACCGTCATCTTGCATATCGGCTTGTGCGTCATCCGCCCCATCACGGGTGTTGTGATAGTAGAGGGTCTTGAGGCCGTATTTGTAAGCGGTCAGCAGATCCTTGAGCAACTGCTTCATCGGTACCTTGTTGCCTTCGAAACGGGCAGGGTCGTAGTTGGTGTTGGCGGAGATCGCCTGATCCACAAACTTCTGCATGATACCGACCAGCTGCAGATAGCCATCGACGCTCGGTTGCTTCCAGAGCAATTCGTATTGATCTTTCAGGCGATGATACTCGGGCACCACCTGTTTGAGAATGCCATCCTTGGAGGCCTTGACCGAGACCAGGCCGCGGGGCGGCTCTATGCCGTTGGTGGCGTTGGAGATCTGGCTGGAGGTCTCGCTCGGCATCAAGGCGGTCAGGGTGGAGTTGCGCAGCCCCACTGTCTTTATCTCTTCACGCAAGGTTTCCCAGTCCAGGTGCAGCGGCTCGTTGCACAGGTTGTCGAGATCCTTTTTATAGGTATCGATGGGCAAAATGCCCTGGGCATAGGTGGTCTCGTTGAACGCCGGGCAGGGGCCGAATTCGCGGGCCAGCTGCACGGAGGCCTTCAGCAGGTAGAACTGGATCGCCTCGAAGGTGCGGTGGGTCAGCGCCAGACCGGAGCCATCGGAGTAACGGGCGCCGTTCTTGGCCAGGTAGTAGGCGTAGTTGATGACGCCAATGCCCAGGGTGCGACGGTTCATGCTGCCTTTCTGGGCGGCCTTGAGCGGGTAGTCCTGATAGTCGAGCAGGGCATCCAGGGCGCGCACGGCGAGATCCGCCATCTCTTCCAGATCTTCCAGCTTCTCGATGGCGCCGAGGTTGAAGGCAGACAGGGTGCACAGGGCAATTTCTCCCTCTTCGTCATCCACGTTGTTGAGCGGCTTGGTGGGCAGTGCAATCTCGAGGCAGAGGTTGGACTGGCGTACCGGCGCCACGCTTGGATCGAACGGGCTGTGGGTGTTGCAGTGATCCACGTTCTGGATGTAGATGCGACCGGTGCCGGCGCGCTCCTGCATCATCAGGGAGAAAAGGTCGACCGCCTTGATGGTCTTCTTGCGAATGGCCGGGTCCTGCTCGTACTTGACGTAGAGCTGCTCGAACTTGTCCTGATCCGCAAAGAAAGCGTCGTACAGGCCGGGGGCATCGGACGGGGAGAACAGGGTGATATCGCCGCCCTTGATCAGGCGCTGGTACATCAGCTTGTTGATCTGCACGCCGTAGTCCATGTGACGGACCCGGTTCTCTTCCACGCCGCGGTTGTTTTTCAGTACCAGCAGGCTCTCCACTTCGGTGTGCCACAGCGGATAGAAAAGGGTGGCTGCACCACCGCGTACACCGCCCTGAGAGCAGCATTTGACCGCAGTCTGGAAGTACTTGTAGAAGGGGATGCAGCCGGTGTGGAAGGCTTCGCCGCCACGGATGGGGCTGCCCAGGCCACGGATGCGACCGGCGTTGATGCCGATGCCGGCGCGCTGGGAGACATAACGGACGATAGCGCTGGCGGTGGCATTGATGGAATCCAGGCTGTCATCGCACTCGATCAGCACGCAGGAGCTGAACTGACGGGTCGGGGTACGCACACCGCTCATGATGGGGGTCGGCAGCGAAATTTTGAAGGTCGACACCGCATCATAGAAACGCTTGATGTAGCTCAGACGGGTATCTTTCGGATACTTGGAGAAGAGGCAGGCCGCTACCAGTATGTAGAGGAACTGCGGGCTCTCGTAGATCTCGCCGGTGACGCGGTTCTGCACCAGGTACTTGCCTTCCAGCTGCTTGACGGCGGCGTAGGAGAAGTTCATGTCACGCCAGTGATCCAGGTGCTCGTTGAGCTCCTCGAATTCGGCCTGGGTGTAGTCGGTCAGCAGGTGCTTGTCATATTTGCCCATGTCTACCAGACGGGCGACGTGCTGGTAGAGGTGGGGCGGCTCGAACTGGCCGTAGGCTTTCTTGCGCAGATGGAAGATGGCCAGACGGGCAGCCATGTACTGGTAATCCGGACTTTGCTCGGAGATCAGGTCAGCAGTGGCCTTGATGACGGTTTCGTGGATATCGGCGGTACGGATACCGTCATAGAACTGGATGTGGGACTTGAGTTCCACCTGGGAGACCGACACGTTGTCGAGCCCTTCGGCGGCCCAATCCAGCACGCGGTGAATTTTATCCAGATCGATGGGTTCTTTGTGGCCGTTACGCTTCGTCACAAACAAGTTCATTGGCTGATGACCTTCAGTTGATTCCCGAAAAACCATCGCACTGCGCTGGCCTCGGCGCCGTGAACGGCTGCGGGAGGTGGGGGCGTATTGTGCGATGAATCACAAGATATAGTGTTATTTTGAGTGCGAGCTACAAGATAGTGAGGTCGCCCTCGCTTTGCAATCTGTGGATAAGGCATTAGCTGTGGATAAATTGTGGGTGTCGAGACCCATGTTAGTGGACGCTCACAGTGAGTGGGTTTTCATGCGTCCGATCCGGTAAATGCAAGTCTGATGATCGAACATGGAAAATTTAAATAACTTTTTTTGCTTGCGAAAACGGGGTGTTTTTACTAGCAAATTCAGTCTGGTTATCCCTTGTGCAGCAAGGGTCAAAAGGTGTCCTGTCCCAGTCTGTTGGCGGTTGCCAAACGGCAAAAAAGGGAGATCAATCCGGACCTCCCCTGGTCTCATCCTTGTGCCTGCAAGGGTCGCCAATCGTGCTCATCTGGCCACCGATTGGCGATAAAGCTGCCTTTATTATCCATCAATCTGGCTGTCTGGTGGCAAACAGGATTAGCTCAGCTCGTAACGCAGCCAATGGTGCAGGGCCTGCACGGTATCGAAGTGCAGATCCGCGCCCCAGTCGGCGGGATCCTCGTCATCACTCAGATAACCCCAGCCTGCGACGGCGGTGCGCATGCCCGCATTGCGGCCCGCCTCTATGTCACGCACATGATCCCCCACATAGAGGCAGTGGGCGGCGTCGACCCCCAACTGTTCACAGGCAAAGTACATGGGGGCAGGGTCGGGCTTGCGCACCGGCAGGGTGTCGGCACTGACAGTCACGCCGCAACTGGCAAGCTCGGGCAAGGCGGCCAGCAGCGGTTCGGTGAGAAAGCCCGGCTTGTTGGTGACTATGCCCCAGGGCAGTTTTTTCTCGTCCAGCCACTCGATGAGATTCACCATCCCCTCATAGGGTCGAGTGCCGACACAGAGGTTGGCCGCGTAGTAGTCGAGCAGGGCGGTGCGCAGGCGAGTGGCCCCCAGCTCTTCGAGCAGCTCATCGCCAAGCCCGGCCTTGAGCAGCCCAAGCGCGCCGTGGGAGGTGGTCTGTCGGATGATGGCGTCAGAGAGCGGCGCAAAGCCTTCGCTCACCAGCACATGGTTGACGGCGGCGCCCAAGTCCGGCGCCGTATCGAGCAAGGTGCCATCCAGGTCAAACAGCACACAGCGCAGTGGTACCGGCTTGTTATCGATCATCAGCCATGCTCCGGGCGGATGAACTCCACCATGTAGTTGACGTCGACGTTCTTGCCAAGCTTGAACTGGTTGGAGAGCGGCGCGTAGTGCACCCCGCTCATGTCCCGTACCAAGAGGCTTGCTGCTTCACCCATGCGACACAGCTCGGCGGGGGTGATGAACTTCTTATGATCATGGGTCCCTTTGGGGACCATCTTCATCAGGTATTCGGCGCCGATGATCATCATCAGATAGGCTTTCGGATTGCGGTTGATGGTGGAGACGAACACCCGTCCGCCCGGGCGCACCAGAGTGGCGATGGCGCGCAGCACCGAAGCCGGATCAGGCACATGCTCCAGCATCTCCATGCAAGTGACCACGTCATACTGGCCAGGGGCCTGGCCTGCGTGCTCCTCCGCCGTCATCTGCTGGTATTGGAGCTCCACCCCTTGTTCCAGGGCGTGCAGGCGGGCGACCCCGAGAGGCTCCTTGCCCATGTCGATGCCGGTGACGTGAGCACCCCGACGGGCCATGCTCTCGGAGAGAATGCCGCCACCGCAGCCGATGTCGAGGATGCGCTTGCCAAACAGGCCGCCGCTCTTGTCGGTGATCCAGTCAAGGCGCACCGGATTGATTTGATGCAGTGGCTTGAACTCGCCCTCCATGTCCCACCAGCGGGAGGCGATGGCTTCAAATTTGGCGATTTCTGTCAGATCGACATTGGCATCACTATTCATATTTTGTGGATCCTGTGGCAGGGCGCGCAGGTAGCAAGACTCGGGCGCAATCTATTGTCCTGGCGGGCATTATAACGGAGACACTTTGTCACACCAGCCCGACTTGTTAGCCGGATTTGTGGCTTAAGGTATTTGGCTCAGTGTGTTACCATGGCGCGCTGTTTAAGCCAAAGAACAACTAATTAGGGATTAAGGCTTTCTATGAGCGATCTGGCCAGAGAGATCACGCCGATCAACATCGAAGAAGAGCTCAAGAGTTCCTATCTTGATTACGCCATGAGCGTGATCGTAGGACGAGCTCTGCCGGATGTGCGTGATGGCTTGAAACCGGTTCACCGCCGCGTTCTGTTTGCTATGAACGAGTTGGGGAACGACTGGAACAAGCCCTATAAAAAATCGGCCCGTGTGGTCGGTGACGTAATTGGTAAATACCACCCGCACGGCGACATTGCCGTGTATGACACCATTGTCCGCTTGGCGCAGGATTTCTCCATGCGTTACATGCTGGTCGATGGTCAGGGCAACTTCGGTTCGGTCGACGGCGACAGCGCCGCCGCCATGCGTTACACCGAAGTGCGGATGGCCCGCATCTCCCACGAGCTGCTGGCTGATCTGGACAAAGAAACCGTGGACTGGGTGCCCAACTATGATGGCACCGAGATGATCCCGGCTGTCATGCCCACCAAGGTGCCCAACCTGCTGGTCAACGGTTCATCCGGTATCGCGGTGGGCATGGCGACCAACATTCCTCCTCACAACCTGACCGAGATAGTGAACGGTTGTCTGGCGCTTATCGAGAATGGCAATCTCACCATCGATGAGTTGATGACCTACATCACAGGGCCTGATTTCCCCACCGGCGCCATCATCAATGGTCGTGCTGGCATAGTGCAGGCCTATCGTACCGGTCGTGGCTCCGTCTATGTGCGTGCCAAAGCCGAAGTGGAAGTGGACGACAAGACCAGTCGCGAGACCATCATCGTTCACGAGCTGCCTTATCAGGTGAACAAGGCGCGGTTGATCGAGAAGATCGCCGAGCTGGTCAAAGAGAAGAAGGTCGAGGGCATCAGTGCCCTGCGCGATGAGTCTGATAAAGACGGCATGCGCATCGTTATCGAGATCAAACGTGGCGAGTCTGGCGAGATTGTGCTGAACAATCTCTACAAGCACACCCAGCTGCAGACCACGTTCGGCATCAACATGGTGGCGCTCGATAACAACCAGCCCAAGGTGATGAACCTTAAAGACATTCTGGATGCGTTCCTGCTGCACCGCCGTGAGGTCGTGACCCGCCGGACCGTGTTCGAGCTGCGCAAGGCGCGGGATCGGGCTCACATCCTTGAAGGTCTGGCCGTCGCGCTGGCCAACATCGACCCCATCATAGAGCTGATCCGTCACTCCGATACGCCCGCAGATGCCAAAGCCAAACTGGTTGCCCGCGGTTGGGAGCTCGGCAACGTGGCCGCCATGCTGGAAAAAGCAGGCGACGACGCGGCCCGCCCCGAGTGGCTGGAGCCGGAATTCGGCATCCGTGAAGGTCAATACTTCCTGACCGAGCAGCAAGCCCAGGCCATCCTTGACCTGCGTCTGCACAAGCTGACCGGCCTCGAGCACGGCAAGATCCTGGAAGAGTATCAATCTCTGCTGGATCTGATTGCCGAGCTGCTGTTCATCCTGGCAAGCCCGGAACGGTTGATGGAAGTGATCCGCGATGAACTGCTGGCCGTGCGCGAGCAGTATGGCGACGAACGTCGCACCGAGATCAGCGCCTCCAGCGCCGAGATCAACATCGAAGATCTGATCACGCCGGAAGACGTGGTGGTTACCCTGTCTCACCAGGGTTACGTGAAATACCAGCCGATCACCGACTACGAGGCCCAGCGCCGCGGTGGTCGTGGCAAGTCAGCCACCCGGATCAAGGAAGAGGACTTTGTGGAGCGTCTGCTGGTGGCCAACACCCATGACACCATTCTGTGCTTCTCCACCCGTGGCAAGGTCTACTGGCTCAAGGTGTATCAGCTGCCGGAGGCGTCCCGTGGCGCCCGTGGTCGTCCGATCATCAACTTGCTGCCGCTGGAAGAGGGTGAACGTATCACCGCCATCCTGCCGGTCAAAGAGTATGCCGACGACAAGTACGTCTTCTTCGCTACCGCTGATGGTACCGTGAAGAAAACCAGCCTGTCTGCGTTCAGTCGTCCGCTCTCCTCCGGTATTCGTGCCATCAACCTCAAAGAGGGTGATGAGTTGATCGGGGTAGACATCACAGATGGCAGCAACGAGATCATGCTGTTCTCCGATGCGGGCAAGGTGGTTCGCTTCAATGAAGGTAGCGGCCGCGCCGATGCAGCCGATGCCGATGTCAGCGATGATGTCGACGGGGATGACGAGAGTGTCATTGACGCTGGCAACGACGATGATGGCAGCGACAACGGCGAAGGCAGCGAGAGTACCGAAAGCAAGGGTACCTTCAAGGGCGTGCGTCCCATGGGCCGTACCGCCGGTGGGGTACGCGGTATCCGCCTGCTCAACGGCGACAAGGTGGTTTCCCTGATCGTCCCCCGTGGCGAGGGCGCCATCCTGACCGCGACCGAGAACGGTTACGGCAAGCGTACCGCGCTGACCGAGTACCCGACCAAGAGCCGTGGTACTCAGGGCGTTCGTTCCATCAAGGTGGACGAGCGCAACGGCAAGGTGATCGATGCGATCCAGGTCGATGATACCGACCAGATCATGCTTATCACCAATGGCGGCACCCTGGTACGTACTCGTGTCTCCGAAGTGAGCATCATAGGCCGTAACACCGGCGGTGTTCGTCTGATCCGTACCGGTGAAGACGAGACCGTGGTTGGCCTGCAGCGCATTGCCGAGAGCGATGAGGAAGAGAACGACGTCATGGCCATTGACGGTGAGGTGTCTGAAGGCACTGATACCACGCCAGACGCCGGCTCTGCCGCCGCAGGATCCTCTGAAGGGTCTACTGAAGAGGGCGCAGCGAGCGACGAATAATCGCGCGTTTGCTGCCATGAAAAAGAGCGACCCTTGGGTCTAATGCCAGTCAGTTAAGCCTGACTGGCATTGTTTTTATTGGCTTTTTTTACACTGTATTTCTGTGGCCTTGGCTT
>NZ_JAPDBE010000053.1:0-26673 GCF_027705025.1 Aeromonas sp. D3
AAACCAAATCAACAGGTTTCGGATTTTTACACATCAGCAGGATCGGTCAATGGATCCTTAACTGATCGGCATTAGCCGACAAGGCCCTTTTTTAATTGCTGTCAAATCCGTAGCAATGACTCAGCCAGGGTCAATCAGACCGCCAGAGAGGCTTGCAGCCGCCCCACGATAGGACCGTTGGCATCCGGGAACTGGTATTCATGCAGTGATGCCAGCGGCACCCACAGGCACTCCTGCCCCTCCTTGCCAAACGGCTCACCGCTAAAACGGGTTACCTTCCAGATATCCAGCAACACCTGCTTCTCGGGGTAGTCATGATGCAGCTCCATGAAGGGAGCGCAATCCAGCACCCGGATACCAATCTCTTCCCACAACTCCCTGTCCAGCGCGGTGAGTAGGTCTTCCCCCGCCTCTACCTTGCCACCCGGGAACTCCCAGCGATCGCCCTGATGGCGGTCTGAAGAACGCTTGGCGATGAAGATATCGCCCTGCTCATTCTCGATGACGCCAACCGCCACCCAGATCCGTTTTTTCTGTTCCATCTTGTTACCTTTGCACACTATGCCTGACCGGGCCGTTCGATGCGCCCAACCTCCGGCTGGGTGAACGGCCGATGATGCCTGATATCCGATAACCCTTCGCCAAGTGGTGCCACCACAGTGACTTCGCCACCCTCTGACAAAAACAAGGCGGGCACCGGGCCCGCCTTGTCATGGCACTGCGTCGATCAGGTCAACTGACCGTGGCAATGCTTGTATTTTTTGCCGGAGCCGCAGGGGCAGGGATCGTTGCGACCGATCTTCTGCTCATCCCGCACGAAGGTGGTGTGACCCTCTTCGGCAGCGGCCTCTTCATCGGCCAACTGGCTCTCTGCGGTGGCATGGGTGTAAGTGCGGGGAGCGGCTTCGGACTGCTGGCGCTGCTGCTCTTCCAGGGCTTCCACGTCACGCTCCTGCACCTGAACACGGCTCAGTATGCTGACCACGTCGCGCTTGAGGGTTTCCAGCATCTGGGTGAACAGATCGAAAGACTCGCGCTTGTACTCCTGCTTGGGGTTCTTCTGGGCGTAGCCGCGCAGATGGATGCCCTGACGCAGGTGATCCATTGCCGCCAGATGCTCCTTCCACAGGCCATCCAGGGTTTGCAGCATCACCGCCTTCTCGAAGTTGCGCAGCACCTCGACACCGACCAGTTCCTGCTTGTGGGCATAGAGTTTGGTGGCTTCGTCCAGAATGCGCTCGCGTAGCTTCTCTTCATACAGCTTGTCATCTTCCGCCAGCCACTGCTGCAACGGCAGATCCAGCCCGAAATCGGCTTTCAGACGCGCTTCCAGACCCGGCACATCCCACATCTCTTCCAGAGACTGGGGCGGAATGTATTCGTCTATCACGGCGCCATAGACGTCGTCACGGATGACGTGGATGGTCTCGGAGATATCGTTGGTATCCAGCAGCTCGTTGCGCTGCTCATAGACCACTTTGCGCTGGTCGTTGGCCACGTCATCAAACTCGAGCAAGCTCTTGCGGATGTCGAAGTTGCGACCTTCCACCTTGCGCTGGGCATTTTCGATGGCCTTGGTTACCCAAGGGTGCTCGATGGCCTCGCCCTCTTCCATGCCCAGCTTCTTCATCATGCCGGTCACGCGATCGGAGGCGAAGATCCGCATCAGGGTATCTTCCATGGAGAGATAGAAACGGGAGGAGCCCGGGTCACCCTGACGACCGGAACGGCCGCGCAGCTGGTTGTCGATACGACGGGATTCGTGACGCTCGGTACCGATAATGTGCAGACCACCTGCGGCCAGCACTTCATCGTGACGCACCTGCCAGGCCGCTTTCAGCTCGGCGATTTGCTCGTCAGTCGGGTTATCCAGCTGGGCAATCTCGGCCTGCCAGTTGCCACCCAGCACTATGTCGGTACCACGACCGGCCATGTTGGTGGCAATGGTGACGGCGCCAAGCTGACCAGCCTGAGCCACGATTTCCGCTTCCATGGCGTGGAACTTGGCGTTCAGTACCTTATGCGGAATATTCTCCTTGGTCAGGATGCCGGAGAGCAGCTCTGAGTTTTCGATTGAGACAGTACCCACCAGCACCGGCTGACCACGGGAGACACAACCGCGAATGTCTTCGACGATGGCGGCATATTTCTCCTGGGCAGTCAGATAGACCAGATCGCCCATGTCTTTACGCACCATCGGCTTGTTGGTCGGGATAACTACTGTATCCAGGCCGTAAATCTGCTGGAATTCAAAGGCTTCGGTATCCGCCGTGCCCGTCATGCCCGCCAGCTTGTCATAGAGACGGAAGTAGTTCTGGAAGGTGATAGAGGCCAGAGTCTGGTTCTCGTTCTGGATCTTGACCCCTTCCTTCGCCTCGACGGCCTGGTGCAGGCCATCAGACCAGCGACGACCCGGCATGGTACGGCCGGTGTGTTCGTCGACGATGACGATCTCGTCTTTTTGCACTATATAGTCGACGTTGCGCTCAAACAGAGTGTGGGCACGCAGACCGGCGTTGACGTGGTGCAGCAGGCTGATGTTGGTCGCGGAGAACAGAGAGTCCTCTTCGGCCAGCAGCCCTTCTCGCTTGAGCAGCTCTTCCACGAAAATCTGACCATTTTCGGTCAGCAGGGCCTGACGGTTCTTCTCGTCTACCGTGTAGTGACCTTCGCCTGTGTACTCTTCGGTATCTTCCTTGTCCTGCTTGATCAATTGCGGGATCAGCTTGTTGACCTGGATGTAGAGGGCGGAGCTGTCTTCGGCCGGGCCTGAGATAATCAGCGGGGTACGAGCTTCATCGATGAGCACGGAGTCGACTTCATCCACCAGCGCGTAGTTGAGCGGACGCTGGACACGCTGCTCGGGCGAGAACGCCATGTTGTCACGCAGGTAATCAAAACCGAATTCGTTGTTGGTACCGTAGGTAATATCTGCAGCATAAGCGTCACGCTTCTGGGACGCATCCATACCGGGCACGTTGCAATCGACCGTCATGCCGAGGAAGGTGAACAGGGGGCGGTTAGCCTCGGCATCACGCTTGGCCAGATAGTCGTTCACCGTCACCACGTGCACACCACGACCGCTCAGGGCATTCAGATAGGCCGGCAAGGTAGCAGTCAGCGTCTTGCCCTCACCGGTTTTCATTTCAGCGATGCGGTTGGAGTCAAGCACCATGCCGCCGATCAGCTGGACGTCGAAGTGACGCATGCCAAACACCCGCTTGGAGGCCTCACGCACGGTCGCGAACGCTTCCGGCAGCAACTGATCCAGCGTCTCACCCTGCTCCAGGCGCTGACGATATTCAGCTGTCTTGGCCTGCAACTCGCTATCGGACAAGGCCTCGAACTGAGGCTCCATCGCATTGATCTGTTTTACAATTTTGCGCAAAGCCTTGAGCGTTCTGTCGTTCCGGCTGCCGATAATCTTGGTAAGCAGTGTGCTAATCATGGGTACCAACTATTTCTGGTTATATAAGTGTTCCGTCACTGGAACCTGGAGAAAAAAACCTAACCCCGTCTGGCGTTGAGAAAGCGTGCGGGGTTTACCTGACGACCGTCTTTCAATACTTCGTAATGCAAATGGACCCCGGTCGCGCGACCGGTGCGTCCCATCAAGGCAATCTTCTGACCCTGATCGACTAGCGTGCCAACTTCAACCAGCAACTTGGAGTTGTGGGCATAGCGGGTCACCAAACCATTGCCATGGTTCACTTCCACCATGTTGCCAAATTCCGGATGGCGGCCTGCCCAGCTGATGATGCCCGGGCCCGTCGCCAAAATAGGGGTACCGGGCTTGCCACGGAAATCGACCCCTTTATGCATCTTGGCGCGACCATTGAACGGGTCGACCCGACCACCAAAGCCTGACGAGATCCAGACCCGCTCCTGTTTGACAGGCGAGCCTGAAATAAAACCGGCATCGGCTATATGGTGATTCATGATGAAAGATTCAAGTACCGACAGCTGCTCTTCACGACTGCTGAGCTGCTGGCTGAGATGCTTCATGGAGTCCTGCAATTCATTCAGGTTGACTTCCAGATCCACATCATAGGAAGGACCGCCCATAGGGGGCAGTTCCTTGAAATTGAACTCCTCGGGATCGAGGTCTGCCTGCTCGGTCAAGCGTTCACCGAGCGCATTGATACGACCCAACTGCCCCTGCATGGTGCCCACCTGGGCGGCCAGCATGGCAAGCTGTTCGCGGGCTTCATCTGCCCCTTGAGTGGATGTCTGTTGCTCGGCCATGGCCAGCGCCACTTCAAGCGCATCCATTTTCTGGTGCCAGCTCTGCCAGAGCCAGCCGCCACCCAGGGCCAATACAGAGAAGAGGATTCCGCCGACCCAGGCCAGACGTTGTTTGGGCAAATGCAACTTGCGTCGCTGCTTGCCGTTGAGGATCAGGGTAATGCTCATAGAAATCTGTCTGCTCGGTCAGGTGAGGCCAGGAGCCTGCACGGGAAATAAAACCGGGAGATAATCGGTATCGGTATCAGGATGGAAAAATGAATGACAGGACGTCGGTGCGGAGAGATGACCGACGTCCTGTTGCACAGCTATCAGGCCAGAACCAGACCGTTATCGTAGTAAGCGATAGGCGCTTTGGCACCCTCACCCTCGAAGGTCACCAGTTCCCAGGCCTCCTGCTTGGCCAGCAAGGCACGCAGCAGCTTGTTGTTCAGAGCATGGCCGGTCTTGTAGGCACGGAATTCGCCGATAATGCTGCGGTTACACATATAAAGGTCACCGATAGCATCCAACATCTTGTGTTTGACGAATTCATCTTCATAACGCAAGCCATCTTCGTTCAGTACCCGGTAGTCATCCAGCACAACGGCATTTTCCAGGCTTCCGCCCAATGCCAGGTTCTGGGAACGCAGGTACTCGATGTCACGCATGAAGCCAAAAGTACGGGCACGACTGATCTCTTTCACGAAAGAAGCACCGGAGAAGTCCAGCACGCAACGCTGATTGCGTCCTTCAAATACCGGATGCTGGAAGTCGATCTCGAGATCCATTTTGAAGCCGTTGCGATAGGGGTGGAATTCCGCCCACTTGTCGCCGTCTTCAACCCGAATGCTCTGCTTGATCCGCACAAACTGCTTGGCAGCATTTTGCTCGCGGATACCGACTTCTTGCAGCAGGTAGATAAAGGGGTGCGCACTGCCGTCCATCACCGGGATCTCGGGTGCGTCAACCTCCACATAGAGGTTGTCGATCCCCATCCCGGCCAGCGCGGCAGAGAGGTGCTCAATGGTAGAGACACGGACACCGGCTTCGTTGACCAAAGCGGTACAAAGCACGGTATCGCGCACCTGATCGGCATTGGCTGGCAGCGCTACCACAGGATCAAGATCGGTACGCAAGTAAACGATCCCTGTGTTAACAGGCGCCGGACGGAACGTCATTGTGACTTTCCGGCCCGAATGCAGGCCAACACCAGTGGCCTGGACACTCGTTTTCAAGGTTCTTTGTCTAATCATGGGCGTATCCGCTTAACAGCTCATATTCCGGACCAGATGGTCGTTGGCAGGCCATCTTAGCACATTCCTTAAGCAACAAACAAACTAGTGCCATTAGAGGCTTAGTCAGCTTGCTTGCGCAGGAACGCAGGAATATCGAGATAATCCGGTTCACGACGAGCTTGCGGCTCGGCGTTGACCACCTTGGCCGGGGCCTCTTCCATCACGCGAGACTGCAGGGCTTCGCTGATCAGGGGCTGACGGGCCGGACGCTCTTGTACCATATTGTTTTTTACGAGCGTGATGTCGGGCTTGCGCTCGGCACCGATACCGGTAGCCACCACGGTCACACGCAGTTCGTCGTGCATTTCCGGGTCGATTACGGTACCCACCACCACAGTGGCGTTCTCGGAAGCGAAGGCCTTGACCGCGTTACCCACGGTTTCGAACTCTTCGATGGTCATGTCCATGCCGGCAGTGATGTTGACCAGGATGCCACGGGCACCGGCCAGATCCACGTCTTCCAGCAGCGGGCTGGAGATGGCTTTCTCGGCCGCTTCTTCGGCACGATCATCACCGGAGGCGGAACCGGTACCCATCATGGCGGTACCCATTTCACGCATCACGGTACGCACGTCCGCGAAGTCGACGTTGATCAGGCCAGGACGGGTGATCAGCTCGGCGATCCCCTGTACCGCACCCAGCAGCACATCGTTGGCTGCCTTGAAGGCGTCCAGCAGGGAGATGCCACGACCCAGCACCTTCAGCAACTTGTCGTTGGGGATGGTGATCAGGGAGTCGACGTTCTTGGACAGCTCTTCGATGCCGTGAGCGGCGAAGCCCATCCGTTTTTTCCCTTCGAAGGAGAACGGCTTGGTTACGACAGCAACTGTCAGTATACCCATCTCGCGGGCCACTTCGGCCACGATCGGTGCAGCACCGGTACCGGTACCACCACCCATGCCGGCGGCGATGAACACCATGTCGGAACCGGTCAGCAGCTCACGCAGCGCTTCCCTGTCTTCCATGGCCGCATCACGACCCACTTCCGGATTGGCTCCGGCACCCAGACCCTTGGTGATGCCACCACCGATCTGCAGAGTTGTGTTGGCGCTGGAGTTACGCAGAGCCTGGGCGTCGGTGTTGACGGTAATGAATTCGACACCTTCGATGTTTTGACGAACCATGTGCTCGACTGCGTTACCGCCGCCGCCACCCACACCAATCACTTTAATGACGGCTTCGTCAGTGTGGCTATCCATAAATTCAAACATGTTGTCTCTCCGCTTTATTTGCCTGACTCAGCAAAATCTTTTAGAACTCGCCACGCAACCAGTTGCTGACCCGTTTGACCAGCCCACCTACGCTTGCCTTGGCGGCATATTCCTTGCTACTGCCTGAAGATTGATGGGTGCGGCCGTACTGCAGCAACCCGACCGCGGTCGAGTACACAGGTGCCTGCACATAATCACTCAATCCCCGTATATTCATGGGCTCTCCCACCCGGACCTGGCTTTGGAAGATCTGCTCTGCACACTCCACAATGCCTTCGATCTGGGCAGCGCCGCCGGTTAAGACCACACCGGCTGCCAGCTGATGCTTGACCCCCTGCGCTTTCAACTCGCTTTGTACCCGCACCAGCTCATCATTCACCATGGAGAGCAACTCGGTGTAACGGGGTTCAATCACTTCAGCCAGTGTCTGCCGTTGCAGGCTACGCGCCGGACGACCGCCGACACTGGGTACTTCAATATTGTCTTCCTTGCTGACCAGACGGCCGAGGGCACAGCCATAGCGCACCTTGATCGCTTCTGCGTCAAGCGGCGGTGTGCCGAAGGCGTAGGCGATATCGCTGGTCACTGTGCTGCCGGCGTACGGGATCACCTTGGTGTGGCGCAGGGCACCGCCGGTAAACAGCGACATGTCCATGGTACCGCCACCTATGTCCACCACGCAGACACCCAGCTCTTTCTCGTCTTCGGTCAGCACGGCATAGCTGGAAGCCAGCGCGGAGAAGATCAGCTGATCCACTCGCAAGCCGACCTTCTCCACACATTTTTCAATGTTGCGGGCCATGTCGTTGTGGCAGGTGATCAGGTGCACCTTGGCCGCCATCCGCACACCAGACAAACCAACCGGGTTCTTGATCCCTTCCTGGTAGTCGATGGCAAACTCCTGGGGCAGCACATGCAGCACCCGCAGCTCATCGGACAACCGTACCGACTTGGCGGTGTGGATGACGTTGTCCACGTCCTCCTGGGTCACCTCCTCATCGGAGATGGGCACCATGCCGGTTTCGTTGCGGCAATCGATATGCTTGCCGGACAGCCCCAGATACACAGAGCTGATCTGGCAGTCGGCCATCATCTCTGCCTCTTCCACCGCACGACGCAGGGACTTGACCACGGAATCGAGATCGTTGACCCCGCCCTTATCCATGCCACGCGAGGCGTGACTGCCCATGCCGATGACATTGAGCTCACCGTCTGGCAGCACTTCGCCGACCAGAACCGCCACCTTGGTTGTGCCGATATCCAGTCCGACAATCAGATTTCTATCTGCGGTTTTGGTCATTCACTTTCTCTTCGTTCTTCTTCCAGCCAACTGCCATTCCGGTGTCATATCGAAGATCCACATAAGCAACCCGCTCACGGGGTTCGATGACCGGAAAAGCATCGATAAACCGCTGCAGTCGGAGCGCAATATCCGCGCGCCCCAAAAACAGCTGAATGTTGCCATCCAGGGTCAATTCCCAGGCATGGCGGGGAGTCAGATTCACCCCCAGCAACTTGTATCCTCTGGCCGCCAGCTGCGCCTCGTACTGACGACTGGCTTCCAGCACCTTGACGGCCTGGTCTTCAGGCCCGGATAGCTGCATCAGGGGGGTCTTCACCCTGTCCGGCGCACTGAACACCTCACCCTTGGTGTTGACGAAGCGGTTGCCATTCCAGCGTGCCGCTACCGCCTGTTCGGTGAGATAGACCTTGATCTTGTTTGGCCACTTCTTACGTACAGAGACCTGGGCCACCCAAGGCAAGGCGTTCAACCGCGCCTGTAATTCGTTAACGTCCAACTCGAAGAAGTTACGCAGCTCGGCACCATCCAGCACGGCGCTACGCAACTCGTCGGTTTGCAAATACTGGTGTTGCCCCTGCAGCAAGAGCTCGCTCATGGGCAACCGGTTGGCATCCGTCAGCCAACCTTTAACATCCAGCGCAGTCTGGTAGAGACCCCACATGACCAGGATGAAAAATGTCACCCCTGCAATGAAGCCACCCTTGGTGCGCCCTTGTGCACTTGCCTCCACCCGATCTTTCCCCGTTTAACGCGCCACTTTGGCCCTTTGCAGACCGGCTCGCCATTATATAGGCGCCGGCTTGGCGGTCAAAATACTCATTGGGCCCTCAGGCGCCGGATTTCATGCTGTCGATGCTCAATTTCATCTCACTGAGGCGACGGGACAAGGCACCTACGTTCCCGGCCCCCTGGGTCAGCACCAGATCCCCCTCGCCAATCAGGTCCGCCAGTATCGCAGGGACATCGTCCGGAGTAGCGGCAAAGATGGGTTCCAGGCTGCCACGGGAACGGATGGAGCGGCACAACGCTCGACCATCTGCCCCAGGGATTGGCTCTTCGCCGGCGGCATAGACTTCCAGCATCACCAGCACATCCACCTTGGAGAGCACGTCCGAGAAGTCTTCATAGAGATCGCGGGTACGGGTATAGCGGTGTGGCTGGAACACCATGACCAGGCGCTTGTCCGGCCAACCGGCGCGTGCGGCATTGATGGTCACCTTGACTTCGCTCGGGTGGTGACCATAGTCATCCACCAGCATGGCCTTGCCACGACCTGTCTCGAATTCACCATATTGCTGGAAGCGGCGCCCTACCCCTTCAAACTTGGCCAGCGCACATATGATGGCATCATCGCCGATCCCGTCTTCGGTAGCGACAGCAATCGCTGCGGCAGCATTGAGCGCATTGTGGATGCCAGGCAGGTTCAAGGTCACTGCCAGCTCGCCTGCATCCTTGCGACGCACCCGGAAACAGCTGCGATTGCTGGTCTGCACGAAGTCCAATACCTGCACATCGGCGTCGTCGCTCAGACCGTAGGTAATGGTCGGGCGAGCGATCTCGGGCAACATGCCACGGATAACGGGGTCATCCACACACACCACGGCCAGACCGTAAAACGGCAGGTTGTGCAAAAAGTCGATGAAGGTGGCCTTCAGCTTGGAAAAGTCGCCACCGTAGGTTTCCATGTGATCCGCTTCGATGTTGGTCACGATGGAAACCATGGGCTGCAGATGCAGGAAGGAGGCATCGCTCTCGTCCGCTTCTGCAATCAGATAACGGCTGCTGCCCAGACGCGCATTGGTACCGGCGCTGTTGAGCAGACCGCCAATGACGAAGGTCGGATCCCGGTCCGCTTCGGCATAGATGCTCGCCACCAGACTGGTGGTGGTGGTCTTGCCATGCGTCCCCGCTATGGCGATACCATGACGAAAACGCATCAGCTCGGCCAGCATCTCGGCGCGGCGCACCACAGGTATACGCAACTCGCGGGCGGCCAGCAACTCGGGGTTATCCTGCTTGATGGCGGTAGAGACCACCACCACGCTCGCCTCGCTCACGTGTTCGGCACTGTGCCCCACGAAGATATGGGCACCCAGCGACGCCAGTCGCTCAGTCACCGCATTTCGGGCCAGATCAGAACCGGTCACCTGATACCCTTCGTTGGCAAGCACCTCGGCGATCCCGCCCATACCGGCGCCACCTATGCCGATAAAGTGGATGCGACGCACCCGACGCATTTCAGGGATCATGGTACGCAGTTTTGCCAGTTCAACCTTGGTCATAGTTCTCTCTCATTCTGCCCGGTTGCAAGTCGCTTGCATTCATCGGCAACCCGCTCGGCGGCATCGGTAATAGCTACGCGACGGGCGGCCTGGGCCATGTTCAATAGGGTTTCCCTGCGCCCGGCAAGCCAGGAGAGACGCGCAGCCAGCGAGGCCGTGGTCAGCTCGGATTGGGGCAGGAATTCAGCAGCGCCACCATCGACCAGGGTCAGGGCGTTGCGGGTCTGGTGATCATCCACCGCATGGGGCAGTGGCACAAAAATGGCGGCGACGCCGGCAGCGGCCACTTCGGAGACGGTCAGGGCCCCCGCGCGACACACCACCAGATCGGCCCAGGCATAGGCATCGGCCATGTCCTTGATAAACTCGCTCACCTCGGCCTCGACGCCCTGTTTGGCATACGCCTGTGCGACAGATTCACGGTTGCCCTTGCCACACTGGTGACGCACTTCAATTGGCACGCCGGCAGCCGCAACCGCCGCTGGCACCTGTTCGTTGAGCACCCGGGCTCCCAGGCTGCCACCGACGATCAGCAGATGCAGCGGCTCTGTGCTGCTGCTTCGCTGCGGATCCGGCAAGGCGACCACTTCGGGTCGAACCGGGTTGCCCACCACAGCGGTGCGACGACTCGGCGCAAATGCCCCCGGGAAGGCCATCAGCACCCGTTTGGCGAGGCGCGCCAGCAGTTTGTTGGTGAGGCCGGCCGCCGCATTCTGTTCGTGCAGCAGCAGGGGAATACCGGACAGCCAGGCCGCCACGCCGCCAGGGCCTGAGGCAAAGCCGCCCATGCCGAGCACAACGTCGGGCCGTATGGTCTTGAGCACGCGGCGAGCCTGCAGCACCGACTTGACGATGCGATAGGGTGCGGCCAGCAGACGCTTGATGCCGTTGCCACGTACTCCCTGAATGTCGATGAAGGAGATGGGATAACCGTGGGCGGGCACCAGCTCGGCCTCCATACGGTCGGCGGTGCCGAGCCAGTGGATGGTCCAGCCCTGGGCCTTGAGGCGATCGGCCACGGCCAAGCCAGGGAACACATGGCCCCCGGTACCGCCTGCCATCACCAGCAGTGTCTTGCTCACGAAACCTCCCGCACACGCGCCTGGGCACTGGCCTGACGCAACTCGAAATCGATACGAACCAGCATGCTCACCGCCACCATCATGATGATGAGACTGGAACCGCCATAACTGACCAGCGGCAGGGTCAGCCCCTTGGTGGGCATCATGCCGCTGGCGGCCCCGACGTTGACAAAGGTCTGGAAGCTGAACCAGATACCGATGCCGATGGCCAGATAGCCTTCATACAAGCGCTCGGCAACCAGAGCCTGGTGACCCAGCTTGAGCGCCTTGAACGAGAGCGCAAAAATGAGAAACAGCGCGCCCAGCACGCCGGCATAACCCAGCTCTTCACCCAGGATCGCAAACACGAAGTCGGTGTGGGCTTCTGGCAGGTACTCCATCTTCTGGATGGAGTTGCCAAGCCCCTCACCAAACCAGCTGCCACGACCAAACGCCATCAACGACTGGGTCAGCTGGTAACCGCTGCCGAACGGATCGGCCCAAGGGTCGAGGAAGGAGGTTACCCGCCGCATCCGGTACGGCTCGGCGATAACCAGAGTCACCACGGCGCTCACCCCCACCAAGATAAGGCCGATGAACTGGCCCAGGCGCGCCCCCGCCAGAAACAACATCCCCAGAGAGGTGACAAACATCACGACTACAGAACCCAGATCAGGCTGGGCCAGCAGCAGAATAGCGACCACGAACAGCACGGCCATCGGCTTCATGAAGCCGATGAAGCGCTCGCGCACCTCGCTCTGGCGGCGCACCAGGTAGCCCGCCAGATAGACAAACAGCGCCAGCTTGCCAAACTCCGCCGGTTGCAGGTTGAAGGGGCCAAGGGGCAGCCAGCGGATAGAACCGTTGACGCTGCGCCCCACCAGCAACACCAGCACCAGCATCAGGATGGCGAGTACCAGCATGGAACCGTTGTAATGCTGCCAGCGTGCCATGGGCACTTGCAGCACAAACCAGGAGATGCCAAGCGCCATCACCAGAAACAGGCCGTGACGCTTCACGAACATGAAGGGATCGTTGTTGATGGCGATCCCCTCCGGGATCGAGGCCGAGGCCACTATCACCAGCCCCACCGCCATCAATGCCAGCGCCAGCACCACCAGCTGCCGATCGTAGAGACCCGCAGGGCGCGCCGGTAACAACCAGCGTTGCAGCAATCCTGCGACGGAGCGAAGGGCGCTCATAGTGCCAGCACCATTTTGGTGAAGTGATCACCACGGGCTTCGAACGACTTGAATTGATCCAGGCTGGCGCAGGCCGGCGCCAGCAACACCCAATCACCCGGTCTGGCATCGGCCGCGGCCTTGGCCACGGCAGCGTCGAGGTCAGATACCCGCTCGGTCTGCTCACCGAGGGCAAGCAGTATGTCGGCATCCTGACCGAAGCAATACATGTGATCGATCTGGTGGCCAAGCAGTGCCTGCAGCGGACCAAAATCCTGTCCCTTGCCCTGACCACCGGCCAGCAGCAACAGGCGTCCCTTGACCGCTTCCCGCACACCCGCCACGGCAGCCAGAGTGGCGCCCACATTGGTGGCCTTGGAATCGTTGATCCAGCGCACTCCGTTCACCTCCCGCACGAAGCGGGCACGGTGGGGCAGGCCTTCAAAACGGCGCAGCACGGCGAGTTGCGGCTCGCGGGGAATACCCACCGCATCGCACAGGGCCATGGCGGCCAGGGCATTCGCCTGATTGTGAGCACCGACGATCTTCATTTCGTCCACGGGGAGCAGCGGCTCACCGTGCAGGGTCAACCAGTGGCGGCCATCCAGCAGGCAGCGGCCATAGCCGTTGCAGTCGAGACCGAAGCTCTGCCATACCTGACCCACGTCGGGCTGGGTCTGGACATCGTCCCGGTTGACCAGAATGTGTTTGGAATGCTGGTGGATCTCCATCTTGGCGGCGCGGTAATCGGCCATGCCCTGATAACGATCCATATGGTCTTCAGACAGGTTCAGCACCACGGAGGCGGCGGCACGCAGGCTGTGGGTGGTCTCCAGCTGGAAGCTGGAAAGCTCCAGCACGCAGAGATCCATCGGCTGCTTGAGCAGCTCCAGCGCTGGCGTACCTATGTTGCCACCAACGCCAACCTTGAGGCCGGCCTCGGCAATCATCTCGCCGACCAAGGTGGTGACTGTGCTCTTGCCGTTGGAACCCGTGATGGCGATCACCGGCACCTGTGTCTCGCGCACGAACAGCTCGATATCGCCAACGATACTCACCCCGAACTCGGCCGCAGCTTTCAGTTCGGGAGTGGCCAGGGCAATGCCCGGGCTCGCCACTATCATGTGCGCCTGCTTGAGCAGATCGCCATCCAGCCCATGGATCAGTTCTACCTCGGCGGGCAGTTGATCCTTGCCAGGTGGATTGGCGCGGGTATCCATCACCAGAGGCGTGACGCCACGGCCGAGGAAGTAGTCGACGCAGGAGAGTCCGGTTTTACCAAGTCCGATGATGATAACCATGGCTTACCTCACCTTCAGGGTGGCGAGGCCAAGCAGCACCAGCATGAGAGTGATGATCCAGAAACGCACGATAACGCGCGGCTCCGGCCAGCCTTTCTTCTCATAATGGTGATGGATTGGCGCCATGCGGAAGATGCGCACGCCGCGCAGCTTGTAGGATCCCACCTGCAGGATCACGGAGACGGTCTCCATCACGAAGACCCCCCCCATGATCACCAGCAGAAACTCCTGGCGCACCAGCACGGCTATGGTGCCAAGCGCGCCGCCGAGGGCCAGGGAACCGACGTCCCCCATGAAGACCTGGGCCGGATAGGTATTGAACCAGAGAAAGCCCAGGCCCGCACCGACGATGGCGGTGCAGACGATCACCAGCTCGGAGGTATAGGGCACGTAGGGAATATGCAGGTAGTTGGCGAAGTTGACGTTGCCGGTCGCCCAGGCGATCAGGGCAAAGCCCCCTGCCACCATCACGGTCGGCATGATGGCCAGCCCATCCAGACCGTCGGTCAGGTTAACCGCGTTGGAGGTGCCGACGATGACAAAATAGGTCAGCACTATGAACATCAGTCCCAGCTGCGGCATCACATCCTTGAGGAAGGGCACCACCAGCTGGGTCTGGCCGTCGTGGGTGGCCGTGGTATAGAGGAACACAGCCACCAACAGCGCAACGGCGGATTGCCAGAAGTACTTCCAGCGGGCGATCAGGCCGTCGGTATTCTTGCGCACCACCTTGAGGTAGTCATCGGCAAAGCCGATGGCACCGTAGGCACCGAGCACGAACAGCACCAGCCAGACATAGGGGTTGTCGAGACGGCTCCAGAGCAGCACAGAGATGAAGATGGCCGCGATGATCATCAGCCCCCCCATGGTCGGGGTGCCCCGTTTGCTCAGATGAGATTCGGGGCCGTCGTTGCGGATCACCTGGCCGAATTTCAGGATCTGCAGGCGACGGATGAGGTGAGGCCCCATCCAGAGCGCCACCACCAGTCCGGTGATGATCGACAAAATGGCCCGAAACGTCAGGTAGGAGAAGACGTTGAAGAAGGTGAAGTGCGGGGTAAGCAGTTCCGCCAGCCAGACTAGCATGTGGCTGACTCCTGACGGTCAACGACCATCTTGACGATATCTTCCATGCGGGAGCCGCGGGCACCTTTGACCAGAATCGAAATTTCTTGATGTGTATTTATCATTTGCGCAAGCACTTCAAACAACGACGCCTTGTTATCGAAATGTCGACCAGCCGCGGCATCTGCGGTGTGGCGACTCTGTTCCCCTACTGTCAGCACGGCGTCCAGACCGCACTCACTGGCATGGCGTCCGACCCTGGCGTGTTGCTCGGCAGACTCCTCACCCAACTCCTTCATGTCACCGAATACCAACACCTTGTAGCCGCCCATGGCAGTCAGGGCATCGATGCCCGCCAGCACGGATTCCACACTGGCGTTATAAGTGTCATCCACCAGAGTGAGACCACCCCAGCGCTGTACGCAAAAGCGTCCCTTGACCGGCGCCATCTGCTCCAGCCCCGCCTTGACGGAGGCAAGCGAAGCTCCGAGCGCCAGACAGCCTGCGGCAGCAGCCAGGGCATTGGCCACGTTGTGGCGACCTGGAATGGCCAGAGTCAGGCTCAATTCCCCGTTCGGCGTCACCATCACGAATTCGGCGCAGCCCTGCCCGTTGAGCGCTATGCCACGGGCATGGAAAGGCTGGTTCTGATCCTCGATGGAGAAGGCACAGTGGATCCCGGCTGCCTGCCACTTGGGCCAGAAGGCGCTATCGGCGTTGACGATGGCGGTTCCCTGCTCGCTCAGACCTTCAAAAATCTCGCTCTTGGCGTGAAAGACACCCTCAAGGGAGCCGAAGCCCTCCAGATGGGCCGCCGCCACGTTATTGATGAGGGCGGCATCGGGTCGGGCCAACGACGTGGTCCAGGCGATCTCGCCCGGGTGGTTGGCACCCAGCTCCATCACCGCAAACTGGTGCTGCGGTTCGAGCCGCAACAGGGTCAGCGGCACGCCCACTTCATTGTTGAAGTTGCCGGCGGTGGCCAGCACTTCCCCTTCGTGGCGCAAGATGGCGGTCGCCATCTCTTTCACCGTGGTCTTGCCGCAGCTGCCGGTAATGGCCAGCACTTTCGGATTGATGCGCTCGCGCACCAGCTTGCCGATATGTCCCAGTCCCTTGAGACTGTCGGTCACGACAAGCTGTGGAATGGCCAATGGCAGCTCGCGCTCCACCAGCAGGGCAGACGCCCCTGCGGCAACGGCCTGATCGCAAAAATCGTGGGCATCAAAACGCTCGCCGCGCAGCGCAACAAACAAGGCGCCCTTCCCCAAGGTGCGGGTATCGGTACTGACAGTCGTGATCTCGCCGTCTTCACCAATCAGGCGGGCATCGAGCACCTGCGCCAGGTCGGCAAGCCTGAGGGTCATCATGTGAATGACTCCAATAATGTGTGCAAGGCGGCGACGACGGTTTCCCGGTCGCTGTAGTGCCGCTTGTCGGTTCCAATGATCTGATAATCCTCGTGGCCCTTACCGGCCACCAGGATGATGTCCTGTTTGCTCGCCTGACCGAGGGCCAGTGCAATCGCCTTGACCCTGTCGTGCTCGATCTGCACGGCAGCAGGATCGCGAAGGCCCGCCACCATGTCCGCCATGATCTGGGCCGGCTCCTCGGTACGGGGGTTGTCGTCGGTGAGGATCACGCGATCCGCATGCTGCTCTGCCATGGCCGCCATCATGGGGCGCTTGCCGCGATCCCGGTCGCCACCGCACCCTACCAGACACCAGAGCTGACCTTCACAGTGCACCCGCAGGGCCTGCAACGCCTTCTCCAGCGCGTCCGGGGTATGGGCATAATCGACCACGGCGAGCGGTGCATTGCCGCCACCGAAGCACTCCATGCGACCGGTCACCGGCTGCAATTGAGGCGCGGTTGCCAACAGCGCGTTGAAGTCATAACCGAGCACCAGCATGGCGCCCATGGCGGCCAGCACATTGCTGACGTTGAAGCGCCCGAGCAAGGGGGCGGATAATACACCATTCCCCCAACTGGAGTTAATCTGTGTGCGAAAACCTTGTTGGTGGAAGTGGGGATCCTGCGCCGTCAGCTGTCGACCCGGATGATCTGCAATCGAGCCGTTTACGCTGAATGCCACCGCGCCAGGATAGGCCGCCAGCCACTGACGCCCCAGCCGGTCATCGGCATTGATGACGGCGCAGGGTTCATCGACCAGTTTGAGCAGCTCTTCCTTGGCGGCGCCATAGGCTTCCATTGTGCCGTGGTAGTCCAGATGATCCCGGCTCAGGTTGGTGAAAACGGCGGCAGCAAACGGCAGCGCCGCAACGCGATGCTGTACCAGACCATGGCTGGACACCTCCATCGCTACCAGATCCGCCCCCTGCTGTTGCAGGTCTGCAAGATTGGCCTGCACCTGCACGGCACTGCCGGTGGTGTTTTCTGCTTCAACCAGCTCACCGAACAGGCCATTGCCTATGGTGCCCATCACGCCGGCCTTGCCACCCAGCAGGGTGCGCCAGTTGGCAACCAGCAGCGCAGTGGTGCTCTTGCCGTTGGTACCAGTGATGCCCACCAGATCCAGCTTGTTGGCTGGTTGCCCGTAAAAATAGCCAGCCAGCTCGGAGAGCCTGGCAGGCAGATTACGGATCCCGATGCAGGGAATGGTCAGAGGCGGCGCGACAAATTCCCCGTCCTCCTCAAACACGATGGCGGTCGCTCCCTGAGCCACCGCCTGTTCGATAAACCGTCTGCCATCCATCTGATGCCCGCGGATAGCGATAAAGAGACAGCCTGGCCCGACCCGCCGACTGTCCAGCTGGATATCGGTGAGGCTGAGCGCCGGAGCATTGATGCCGAAGGGGCGCAGCAGTGAATCAAGTGCGCGGTGCAACATGGGAAGCCTCCGTACAGGCGAGAAGGCGGGTGCTCAAACGGTAAAGCAACATGGAAAAGGCCCCGAGAACAACAGGAACAAACAAGGAATGCAGCAGATCAAGTACGTGGCGCAGCATGGGTGGCCTCCGTACGGGCAAGCTTGGGGGGTACCGAAGGCGGTATCGCATCGGGACGAATATTGAAAAGTTGCAGCACCCCACCCATGGCCTCGGCAAACGGTGGCGTCGCCACGGCACCGCCATAGTAAGCGCTGCCCTTTGGCTCGTTGATCACCACCACCATGACGAAACGGGGATTGCTGGCCGGGGCGAAACCGGCAAACCAGGCCATGTAGTCCTTGCCGTAACCGCCGGCGACAGCGACTTTGGCGGTACCACTCTTGCCACCAACCCGATAGCCTGGGATCTGTGCTTTCGGGATGGCATTGCTGACCACATACTCCAGCGCCTGCAGCATGGCGGTGGCATTGTTGTGGTCGATGACCTGCTCACCCTTGGGCGGCGTGGTTACCTTGACGATGGAAAGCGGCACCCGCTTGCCCTTGTTGGCCAGGGTGGCATAGGCAGACGCCAGTTGCAGCGGGGTGACCCGCAGACCATAGCCAAACGAGAGGGTTGCCCGCTCGATATCGGACCAGCGGCGGCGCTGGGGCAGCATGCCGCTGCTTTCGCCCATCAGACCACTGCCGGTATCCATGCCGAAGCCGACCATGCTGAGGGTATTGATCATCTCCTGCGCCGGCATCCGCAGCGCGATGCGCGACATGCCGATGTTGGAGGAGTAGCGCAATATGTCATACAGGTTGGTCGCTTTGTGGATACTCACGTCGCGGATCTGCTTGGCCCCGATAAACAGGGGCCCACCCGGGATAATGTCCTTCCAGCTGGTGACACCCGCCTGCAGGGCGCTCAACAGGATCAGGGGCTTGATGGTCGAACCCGGCTCATAGGTATCTGTCACTACTCGGTTGCGCACCCGGAAACTCTGGTACTGACCACGGTTGTTCGGGTTGTAGGAGGGGGTGTTGACCATGGCGAGCACCTCGCCGGTCTTGATATCCAGCATCACCATGGAGCCGGACGTCGCCTTGTTCTCGTCGGTGGCATGCTTGAGGGCTCGATAGGCGAGCGCCTGTACCCGTTGATCGATGCTCAGCTGCAGATCGTTGGCGTTCTTGCCCTCTTTGACCAACCCGAGTCGCTCTATGACCCTGCCCTGGCGGTCTTTGCGCACCCGCATCTCGCCCGGCGTCGCCGTCAACCACTCGTTGTAGCTGCGCTCGATCCCCTCGATGCCACTGCCATCTATGTTGGTGACCCCCACCAGATGGGCGCTGATCTCGCCGGTCGGATAGAAGCGACGCGCCTCGGGACGCAAATAAATGCCGCCCAGCTTGAGGCCCTTGATGTATTCCGCCACTGCCGGTGTCACCTGCCGCTGCAGATAGACGAAGCGCTTGCTCGGGTTGGAGATGCGGTGCTTGAGGGTATTGATGTCGAGCTTGAGCACGGCAGAGAGCGCGAGCCAGGCGCGCTCATTATGGATGGCGCCAGATTCGTGCACGGTTTTGGGGTCGGCCCAGACCGCTTCTACCGGTACTGACACCGCCAACTGTTCGCCGTTGCGATCCGTGATCATGCCACGCACAGCCTGGGTGGAGGTGGTTCGCAGGGAACGCATATCCCCTTCCTGGCGCAGTCGATCCGGGTCAATTACCTGGATCCAGGCCAGCCGCAGGATCAGGCCGGCAAACGCAATGCCGATAAAGAACACCAGCGTGCGAAAGCGCCACGGATAGAGTGACGGCGCTTTGGCTTTGGGTGGAGTCTTGGCAGATGCCTTGCGTTTCATGGTTGTGTAATTACCTTCTCGGTGGTCACCAGCGGGCGAGCCATCTGCAACTTGTCCATGGCCAGACTCGCCACCCGGGAATGCTCAGCCAGGGTGCCCTGTTCCAGCAGCAGGTGGCGCCATTCGATGTTGAGTCGATCCTCCTCGGCCATCAGATCGTTCTGCTTGGCTGTCAGACCGCGAGTCATGTTGGTCACCAAGATCACACCAAAGGCGGTGATCAGCACAGCAAAGGCCAGTACAACCGGCAACTTGTGCCGCCAGAGATCAGCGAGGATCTCTTTGGCCAGATGAACACGCACCTCGCTCATGGCTTACTCCGCCAGACGCTGGGCGACCCGCAGCACAGAGCTGCGGGATCGGCTGTTTTCGGTGACTTCATGCTCGGAAGGCTTGAGCGCCTTGCCGACCGACTTCAATTTGCGACCACCGGCCAGTTGAGCTTCGGTCAAGGGGATGCCGCGCGGCACTTCGGGGCCTTTCTCGTGCTTGCGGATGAAGTGTTTCACCAGCCGGTCTTCCAGCGAGTGGAAGCTGATGACGGAGAGGCGCCCTTCTGGTGCCAACGCTTGCAGTGCACCGTCCAGCGCTGTCTCTATCTCGTCCAGTTCGCTGTTGATATAGATACGGATCGCCTGGAAGCTGCGTGTGGCGGCGTGCTTGCCCTTCTCCTTGCTCGGATTGACCCGGGCAATCATCTCAGCCAGCTGGCGGGTGCGTACGTAGGGCTCGGTGACCCGATCGTGGACGATGGCGCGGGCTATCTTCTTGGCAAAGCGCTCCTCACCGAAGGTCTTCAAGACCCAGGCGATATCATCCACATCGGCACGGGCCAGCCACTGCGCGGCACTCTGGCCGGAGGTGGGATCCATGCGCATGTCGAGCGGGCCGTCCTTCATGAAACTGAAACCACGTTCGGCATCATCCAGCTGGGGTGAAGAGACACCGAGATCCAGCAGGAAACCATCCACTTTGCCCAGCAAACCGCGCTCATCCAGATAGGAAACGATACCGGAGAAGGGACCATGCACGATTTCAAAACGGGGATCCTGGATCTTGGCCGCCTCGGCAATAGCCTGGGGATCCCGATCGATGGCGATCAACCGGCCATTGGGGCCAAGGTGCTGGAGAATGAGACGAGAGTGACCACCCCGGCCAAAAGTACCGTCCACGTAGATGCCGTCCGGCTTGATGGCCAGCCCGTCAACGGCTTCGTGCAACAGCACTGTGATGTGTTCAGCGGCTTGGGTCATTTATAAAGAAAAATCCTGTAGTCGTGGCGAGCTTGCCCAGTCATCCTCAGGCAGGCCCTGAATGTCATCATTGACCTGTTGTTGCCAGCGGGCTTCATCCCACAGCTCAAACTTGTTGAGCTGGCCCACCAACATGATCTTCTTGTCCAGCCCTGCGTGGCTGCGCAGTGGCTGGCTCAGCAGCAGACGGCCATTGCCGTCCAGCTCGCATTCGGTCGCATGGCCGAGCAACAACCGCTGCAAGCGGCGTTCTACGGGATTCATGCTGGAGAGCATCTTGAGCTTGCGCTCGATCTCTTCCCATTCGTTCAGGGGGTAAAGCAGCAGGCAAGGATGGGCAATATCTATGGTGCAGACCAGCTGGCCGTCGCTTTCGTCGCGCAGCCAATCACGGTACTTGGTCGGAATCGCCAGTCGCCCTTTACTGTCCAGGCTGATGGCATGTGCACCACGCAACAAATTGCAGTCCCTGAAAATGAGTTAAGGGGGCAAATCGCCCGATAAAAACCACTTTGATCCACTTTTCCCCACCTTGAAGTTTAAGGACGTGCTGAGGGCTTTTCAAGCGAGGATATCGGGCATGGGGAACATATTGACGCAGCGTTTGGTCACTAAGGATTAAATGAGTTGATTTTCCACAGGTTATTTGTGTTAACAGCGATATGATTAATTGAAATCAATTAAAAAATAAACAAGTTGAACGAATAAGACACTCCTGTGTCATCTCTCGTTGGCCCAACGACAAACAACGCTCACGCTGCACACAGATGAACCATAACCATATGATTTATAAATAACAATTTTGGTGAAGAATCATTTATCAACAAATATCACGGCTCAAACAGGGCAATATTTCTCCGAAAATAAAAAAGAGCCCCACGATAAATCGCGGGGCTCTTCGGAATGAGGTCGGAGTCGGCCTGTAAGCCGGGTTCTGTACCGGGTTGCCCCGGGTAGCAATCATTCCTCTAGGCCAGCAATCGCTCGCTGGCTCAAGCAACCTACCCGCCCCCAACGCGGGCCGCGCCAATAGGGGCCTATTTGGTCTTGCTTCGGGTGGAGTTTACCGTGCCACGAACTGTTACCAGACGCGCGGTGCGCTCTTACCGCACCCTTTCACCCTTACCTGATCCCTTGCGGGCCATCGGCGGTTTGCTCTCTGTTGCACTGGTCGTGGGCTCACGCCCCCCAGGCGTTACCTGGCACCCTGCCCTATGAAGCCCGGACTTTCCTCCCCTCCGCCCGTCTGTCCCAAGGGACACAACGACGAAGCAGCGATTGCCCAGCCGACTCCGAGGCGCGGATTATAGCCTCGTGACACTGTGGGGTAAACCGGCAATTCCCGTTTACAGCAATTAATAGTGCTCTAATCCGTACTTGTAGAGGGCATTTTTCTTCACACCATGGATTTCCGCGGTGAGTGCCGCCGCTTTTTTCAGTGGCAACTCGGTCACCAGCAACCCCAGGGTACGGATCGCCTCGGCAGGCAGCTCTTCTTCCGCTTTGCTGGCTCCCGCTACCACCAGCACTATCTCGCCACGGCAGCGATTATCATCCTGACCAAGCCAGGTCAGCATCTCGGAAGCGGGCAGACCATGGATGGATTCAAAGGTCTTGGTCAATTCGCGACACACCACCACCTGGCGCTCCCCCAGAATGCGAGCAATCGCTTCTACCGTATCCTGCACCCGACGTGGGGATTCATAAAATACCAGTGAGCGGGTGTCTTCGATCACGGCCTGCAATCTGTCATCACGCCCTTTGCTTTTGGCGGGCAAAAATCCTTCGAAGGCGAAGCGGTCGGTCGGCAAACCGGCTGCGCTCAGGGCCGTAATGGCGGCACAAGGACCAGGCAGTGGTACCACCTTGACGCCTGCTTCGCGACAGCGGGTGACCAAGTGGTAGCCTGGGTCACTGATGAGCGGAGTCCCCGCATCGGAGACCAGGGCGACGGTCTTGCCTTCCTTGATCCGGCCGATCAGCACATCGGCTTTCTGCTGCTCGTTATGATCGTGCAGCGCGAAGGTAGGTACCGAGATTTGGTAGTGGCTCAGCAGGATACCGGTATGACGCGTATCCTCGGCAGCCACCAGATCGACACTGCGTAAAATGTCCAATGCACGCTGGGTAATGTCCGCCAGATTACCGATCGGAGTGGGGACTATATACAGGGTTGGGATGTCACTCATGGGATCTCCGAGTGTCCCGACAATTGTGTCGCCATATTGGCCCGTTTACACTATGGGGAACTTCAACACTGGTCGGGGAATGAACTTGAACCGGGTTACAAAGCAGCTAAGTGTATCACGACTCTTCGGCATCATACTCGCGGCAGCACTGCTCGCCGCCTGTGCGTCGGGGCCCAATCAACCTTCCGGGCAGCCAGGTATGCCGTCGGCCTTCTCGGATCTGACCAAAAATGCCCAGTGGTATCTGGAGCAGGTGGATCCTGTCAAACCTGCCGAAGCCTTTACCTGGCAGGTGATGGCGGCACGCAGCTACTTGGCACTCGGCCAGGCCAAGCCGGCCTCGGCGCTATACCAGCAACTACAGAAGCAGGCCCAGAGCGCGGAGCAGAAAGCGCAGCTGCAACTGTTGCAGGCACATCTGTTGCTCGCCCAGGGCAACGCCAACCAGGCGCTGATCCTGCTGGAGGGCAAACCCGACGTGCCGCTGGATGCCGATACGCAGAAAAATTGGTATCGCCAGCGGGTAGTGCTGCAGCTGGATATCAACAACAAGTTTGGTGCAGCCAAGTCGCTGATCTTGATGGAGCCCTATCTGGCCCAGAATGAGCTGGCGACCAACCATCAGCAAATCTGGTCTCTGCTGAAAAGCATGACGCCTTCCACCTTGCAGGCACTGGAAGAGGCACCAGCCCCTGACGTGACCACAGGTTGGCTGCGACTGGCGGCACTGGTTAACGAGTTCGGTGCCCAGCCCAGTCAGTTGGCCCGTCAGCTGGCAGGATGGAAACAGGCTTTCCCTGACCACCCGGCCCAGAAAGACATGCCGGCCGGTCTGGGGGATCTCGCCACCAGCCACATCAATGCGCTGCAGCAGATCGCCGTGTTCCTGCCGCTCTCGGGCAATCTCGAGCCGCAGGGCGCAGCCATTCGCAACGGTATGTTGATGTCTTACAAGGAGAATCAGAGCCAATTTACCCTGAACTTCTACGACACCCAGACCAAGGCGATGGGCGAACTCTACAAGCAAGCCATCCAGGAAGGGGCCAACATGATCATTGGCCCGCTGCTCAAGGACAGAGTCGAGGAGCTGCTCAAGGCCAATCCGACCGTGCCAGTGCTGGCGCTGAACGAGTTGGACAAACCTATCGTCAACGACAGCACCTTCTACTTCTCGCTCTCTGCCGCTGCCGATGCAGCCCAGGCCGCGCAATATCTCTACGGTCAGGGTTACCGAAAACCGCTGCTGATCGCGGCCCAGGGCCGAATTGGCTACAGCAGTATCAAGGCATTCGAGCAGGCGTGGGCCACAGTGAGTCAGGACAAGCCGGTCGTGGCCACCTTTGGTGCTCGTAACGAAGTGCAGGGCATGGTCAAGAATGCTCTGAGTGGTCGCTCGACCGCACGTGCCGGGGAGGTGGTACAACTATCCGCAGCCGCGCCACGCAGCATAGATGTGGTCTACGTGGTCGCCAATAGCCTGGAGACCCGGATGATCAAGCCCTACGTGGACATCTCGGTCAATCCCATGGGCAGCCTGCCCATCTACAGCAGCTCACGCAGCTACGACAGCGCCACCACAGAGGTCGCCTCCGAGCTCAATGGTATGCACATCTCAGACATGCCGCTGCTGCTGGGTGGCTACGAGCAGCAACGGGAGCAGATCGCATTGCTCTGGCCGCAGACCCAGGGTGACCTGATGCGCCTGTTCGCACTGGGCTACGATGCCGTCAGCCTGGCAGAAAACCTGCAGCAGATGCGCAAGGTCAATGCCATGCAGCAACCAGGCATGAGCGGACAGCTGAGCGTGGATGCCAATGGCAACATTGTGCGGGTACTGGATTGGGCCACCTACCAGAATGGTGAACTGGTCAGCGACAGTGCAGCACCTCAGCTTGAGGGAGCCCCCAATGAAGGATCTATTGGCACGGATGAGCCAGCAGTGGCAGAACCTGTTTCCGTCACCGACGAGCAAGGGACAACACTTTGAGCAAGTAGCGGAACGCTGGTTGCAGGCTCGTGGCCTGCAACCCGTGACGCGCAACTACCGCTGCCGCGGCGGCGAAATCGATCTCATCATGCGCCAGGGGGGTACCCTGGTGTTTGTTGAGGTCAGATACCGCGCCCATGCCAGCCATGGCGGGGCCGCCAGCTCTGTCACCCGGCGCAAACAGCACAAGATCGTGCTGGCAGCGCGCCACTATTTAACGCAACATGCCATCAACGAGGCCAGTCAGGCCTGCCGATTCGATGTGATCGCGTTTGAGGATGACCAGCCAAACTGGATCCAGAACGCATTTTAAGAGGACCCTATGACTGACCGCATCAAAGAAAACTACACCGAAAGCATCCAGACCAAAATTGCCGCCGCCGAGGCGCTGCCGGACGCTATCCATACTGCGGCCCAGATGCTGACCATCTGTCTGCTCAATGGCCACAAGGTGATGGCATGCGGTAATGGTCCCTCTGCGGCGCTGGCCCAGCTGTTCATCTCCGAGCTGGTCAACTGTTACGAGACCGAACGCCCTTCCCTGCCGGGCATGGCACTGACACCAGATATGGCCACCATCAGCGCTATCGCCACTGATCATGGCTTCGAAGAGGTCTATGCCAAACAGATCAGAGCCCTGGGGCAAGCCGGCGACATCCTGGTGGTCATCACCACGACAGGCAACAGCCGCAGCCTGATCAAGGCCGCAGAGGCCGCTCTTTCACGGGATATGACCATAGTGGTGCTCGGCGGGGGAGACGGTGGGGAAATCGCCGGGCTGCTCGGTCCCAACGATGTGGAGATCCGGGTACCATCCGCCCGACGCCCCCGTATTCTGGAGGTTAACCTGTTGACCCTGCACTGCCTGTGTGATCTCATCGACCAGACACTTTTCCCGCAACAGGAAGATTGAAACCATGAAGAAGCAAATTCTCCTGCTCGGCCTGCTGGCTGGCACCCTGCTGCTGCAAGGCTGCGCAGCCGTGGTGGTAGGCGGTGCCGCAGGCACTGCCAAGGCTTCCGGCGATCGCCGCACTCTGGGTGCCCAGTGGGATGATCAGGCCATCGAACTGAAAGCCGCCAATCTGCTGGCCGACAACAAACCGCTCAGCGCAGCCAGCAAGATCAGCGTCTACAGCAACAACGGCCGCGTACTGCTGGTGGGTCAGACACCTTCTGACGCTTACAAGCTCGAGGCTGGCAAAATAGTTGCCCGCATCGATGGCGTACGCCATGTCTACAATGAGCTGCGACTCGGCCAGCCAGTCAGCATAGGGGTACGCAGCAATGACTCCTGGATCACCTCCAAGGTCCGTGCAGACATGCTGGGGGCCAAGAACTTCGACAGCGCCAAGGTCAAGGTGGTCACCGAGAACGGCGAGGTGTTCCTGATTGGCCTGGTGACTCGCAAGGAAGGGGACCAGGCCGTTGAGATCGCTCGCCACGTCAGTGGCGTGAAGCGCGTGATCAAAGCGTTCGAGTTCGCCCAGAACTGAGCAAGCAGGTAGCAAACAGAAATAAAAAAACGCAGCCAGTTGGCTAATGCCGATCAGTTAAGGATCCATTGACCGATCCTGCTGATGTGTAAAAATCCGAAACCTGTTGATTTGGTTT